>SKHS01000095.1 GCA_007116835.1 Halomonas sp. | reverse complement strand
TGCGCCTGGTGGTGATTCCTCAGGCACTGCGGGTCATCATTCCCCCGCTGACCAGCCAGTACCTGAACTTGATCAAGAACTCGTCGCTGGCCACCGCCATTGGCTACCCAGACCTTGTCTCGGTCTTTGCAGGCACCACGCTGAATCAGACAGGCCAAGCCATTGAGGTCATTGCCATGACCATGGCTGTCTATCTGACCATCAGTTTGCTGGTCTCTATGTTTATGAACTGGTTCAACGCCCGTGTGGCGCTGGTTGAACGCTAGGCCACGGTGAGGAACGTTACATGATTCATAACAAAACGATGATTGAAGAGCGGCCTGCTCCCAGCAGCTCTGTTGGGCCACTGGCTTGGCTGCGCACCAATCTGTTTAACGGGCCCGTCAATACACTCTTTACGTTGATTGGCCTTTACATACTGTATTTGCTCGTCGTGCCCACCGTGCAGTGGGCGTTTATTAACGCCGACTGGGTGGGCAGCACACGTGACGACTGCTCTCGGGAAGGGGCCTGCTGGGTGTTTATCAATGCCCGCTTCACCCAGTTTATTTATGGCCTGTACCCACGCTCGGAGATCTGGCGCGCCAATATTGTATTCGCCGGGTTCTTTACAATTATTGCGTGGCTAGCCATTCCTCGTCTGCCCTTCAAACGTTGGGTAGCCGTGTTTGCCTTAGTTGGCTTCCCCATTGTTGCCTATGTGCTGCTACACGGCGGTTATTTCGACCTCCCACGCGTATCCACACACCGCTGGGGTGGCTTGATGCTGACCCTGCTGCTGGCAACCGTGGGCATGGTAGGTGCGCTGCCAATTGGTATTGTGTTGGCCCTTGGGCGACGCTCCAATATGCCGATTGTCAAAAGCTTCTGCGTGGTATTTATTGAGTTCTGGCGCGGTGTACCCCTGATTACCGTCCTCTTTATGGCCTCGGTAATGCTGCCACTGTTCCTGCCATCCGAAATGAGCGTTGACCGCCTAGTGCGGGCACTGATCGGCCTAACGCTGTTCCAAAGCGCCTATATGGCCGAAGTCATTCGCGGCGGTTTACAGGCTATCCCCAAAGGGCAGGAAGAGGCCGCCGCTGCGCTAGGAATGACTTATTGGAAGCGTATGGGACTTATCGTGCTCCCCCAAGCACTGAAGATGATGATTCCCGGTATCGTTAATACCTTTATCTCGCTGTTTAAAGACACCACGCTCGTGATGATTATCGGTCTATTTGACCTATTGGGGATCGTACAAGCGGCACTGTCCGACTCTCGCTGGCTGGGCTTCTCGTTGGAAGGCTATGTCTTTGCCGCCTTCATGTTCTGGGTCTTCTGTTTCAGCATGTCGCGCTATAGCCAGTATTTAGAACGCAAGCTGCACACCGGCCACAAGCGCTAACGCCGCTTTTATTAACGATTTTTAGCAGGATAAAGACATGACTCAAACAGCCACCAACATCTCTGGCACCAGTCCTTCTGACCTGATGGTTGAAATGCGCGGCGTGAACAAGTGGTACGGCGATTTCCACGTGCTGCGCGATATCGACCTGGAAGTCAGACGTGGCGAACGTATCGTCATTTGCGGGCCGTCTGGCTCAGGCAAATCCACCTTGATTCGTTGCATCAACCATCTGGAAGAGCATCAACAAGGCGATATCGTGGTAGGCGGCGTGCCGCTCACCCAGGATGTCAAACGCATCGAACAGATCCGCCGTAGCGTGGGTATGGTGTTCCAGCACTTTAACCTCTTCCCTCACTTAACGGTGCTGGAAAATTGCTGTATCGCGCCCATGTGGGTGCAGAAAAAACCACGCAAAGAAGCTGAAGAGCAGGCCATGCGCTACCTAGAACGGGTGCGCATCGCGGAGCAGGCCAAGAAGTACCCAGGCCAGCTTTCCGGTGGCCAGCAGCAGCGCGTGGCCATTGCCCGCTCGCTGTGCATGCACCCCGATGTGATGCTGTTCGATGAACCGACGTCGGCGCTTGACCCGGAAATGATCAAGGAAGTGCTGGACGTCATGGTCGAGCTGGCCAATGAAGGCATGACCATGCTCTGCGTGACCCACGAAATGGGCTTTGCCAAAACCGTCGCTGACCGAGTGATCTTCATGGATCAGGGGCAGATTATCGAAGAAAACGCCCCAGAGCCGTTCTTCAACAACCCCCAGTCCGAGCGCACCCAGCTGTTCTTAAGTCAGATTCTTGGCCACTAAGTCCGGCAAAGGTGACGACAATGGGCCTCTTTGTAGGCCCATTTTTATATCAAGCAGCGCCGCCCACTCGATAAAAGAGATACGTTAAGATGGAAAAACTATTTATTGATCGTGCTCCCCAGCCAATTGCCCCTTTTTCCCACGCCTGCCGGGTGGGTGATTTAGTGTTTATTACCGGTCAGATGCCCACCGTACCGGAAACCAATGAAATGCTGCTGGGCACGTTTACCGAGCAAACCCACCGCGTGATGCAAAACCTAGCGATCGTGCTGGAAGAAGTCGGCAGCAGCTTTGAATACGTGGTGCAGTCACGGGTATTTATTACCAACATGGGCCACTTTGAGGAAGTTAATAACGTCTACGCCAGCTACTTTAAGCAGCCGCTGCCGACCCGCACCTGTATTGGTGTCACTGGCCTTGCTGGCGGTGCCGACGTAGAGGTGGATATGATTGCCTGGATTCCACCCGCGCAAAAAACCGACTAACGCCCGACCAGCGTAATACTGGCGGGCTGTAGCGCAGGCTGCTCACGGTGCTGAGTGAGCGGCCTATTCGCCAGCGCAGTGAGCAGTATCTGTAACGGGTCGCCATGGCTAACCACCAGCACTGTTTCACCTTCACACTGGCGCTCCAACCCCTCAATGACTGCGCACATCCGCGCTGCCACCCTGCTGACCGCCTCTACCTGATGCTGTTGATGGTCAGCATCCTGGGCATCTAGCGCCCATATATCGGCATAGTAAAGATCCGCTTGACCATCAAGTTCACCAAAGTAGCGCTCGCGCAGGCGCTGCTCTTTCTCCAGCGTTAGGCCAAAGACGCTGGCGACGTTTCCAGCGGTTTGGGTGGTGCGTAAGAAGTCCGAATGCACCACCTTCGTGGGCGTCGGCCAGCGCCAATGCGCTACCGTTTCGGTTAGCTGCTGTTCGCCCACCTTGGAAAGCCCAGCCTCAAGAAGCCCACGCTCAGGTGAACTCACTATCATGCCCTGCTCATTGGCCTCGCTATGGCCGTGACGCATCAATAAGTAGCGGTTTCGCCAAACATAGGCAGGGGAACGTATCTCAATAGTCATGCTCGTTTCTCTTCGTGATATCGCGTTTGACCAAACGCCAAACGCTTGCCATGGTTAAGTAACCAGTAACGACAAGGAGGACGTATGACAATGACCACCTATATTGTGGTAGCCGATGCCGCCCGCGCACGTATTTTTACCCGGGATGCGCTTAATCTCGCTGAACATGAAAGCCTTATACACGCGGCAGGAAGGCTGCACGAAGGTGACCTGATCACTGACAGCCGCGGTGCCGATGTCCATGAATCAACGTCAACGACATCGCGCTCATCTGGTGAAGAGGGCGCTGCCTCACAGCATGAAAACGAGCGGTTTGCCAAAGAGGTCGCACAGCGCTTATATAGCGCACGCGTCGGTAATAGCATGGAAAAGCTGATTATGGTCGCACCGCCCAAATTCCTAGGTTTACTGCGCAACAAGCTGGATAACGCCACCCACAAGCTGGTCATTCACACCTTATCGAAAGACCTCAGCAAAGCGTCGCTGAGCGATATTCAAAACGCGGTTAGCGACCTCCGTTAACAGCGTCGAATATTCTGATGTTTTTATACTGATGTTTTTATACTAAAGAAGTGGTCGCTCTCGCCGATAGTCGTCTGACCCCCTGACGAATGAGAGAGCGACCATGTTTTCCTCCCTGCGAGCCCGCATCCTATTAGCTGCCCTAACGACCATTATTTTAGCTCTCATCATTAATGGCATTGCCAGTTATACCACCGTCAAACATCACAACAGCCAACAGGTAAGCCGCAACCTGAGCGCCGTCGTTAACGGCAACACGCAGGCGATTAATGAGTGGTTTAACGCGCGCTACACCATGCTAGCCAGTATGGAGGATGCGGCAAACAGTAGCGACCCTCTTGTCGCTCTGCGCCAGCTGGCTAGCTCTGGTAACTTTTTAACCACTTATCTGGCCTATCCTTCCACCTCTGACGCTGTTTTCTCTGACGGCTGGCAGCCACCTAGTGATTACGACCCACGCCAACGGCCGTGGTATAACGCTGCTGCCAACGCACAAGACACCATTATCACAGCCCCTTATGTCGACGCTCAAACCGGTGGATTAGTTGTTACCTTTGCTCGCCCCTTTTATCGTAATGGTCAGCTCGCCGCTGTCATTGGTGCTGATATTACAATAGAAGACGTGATTGAAATTGTCGCCAGCATTGCCCCGACACCATCAAGTTTTGGCTTTTTGACGACGGAAGATGGCACGCTTGTGGCGCACCCTGACGCTGAATTAACGCTTGAGCCCTCTTCAGTATTGAGCAGCGATCTTACCAATGACAGCTTGGCTCAGATTATCCAAGCCGAAGAGCCCCAAGCGCTTGAACTACAAGACAGTGCCAAGCTGCTAATGGGAAGTACCGTTGGCGGCAGCAGTGGCTGGCAGCTGGTGGTAGCGCTTGATGAGCATGAAGCCACTGCCGGCCTGCGCGCCATTGCAATCACCTCAATGATTACCTTGCTAGTGGTCGCGGCTATTACCGCGGTGGTATTTGGTTTACTACTGTCACTGCTGCTTCGCCGCCTATTGGGCGTGCGTAACGCGATGGACAACATTGCCTCGGGAGAAGGCGATTTAACCCAACGCCTGCCGGAAGAAGGCAACGATGAAGTGACCCAAATTGCCAGCGCGTTCAATCGCTTTGTCGGCAAAATGGAAGCCGTGTTAATGGATGTGCGCACGAGCAGTGAGGCCGTTCATCACGCGGCCAACGAAATTGCCATGGGTGGCCAGGACTTATCACGCCGCACCGATAACGCCGCCTCTAGCCTGCAGCAAACGTCTGCGTCGGTTGAGCAAATCACCAGCACGGTTCAGCACACCGCCGCGTCTGCTCAGGAAGCCAACCAGCTATCCCATACGGCTTCAAACGTCGCGAAGGAAGGTGGCCAAGTGGTCTCGAATGTCGTCACGACCATGGAAGAAATTTCTCAGGCCTCCAATAAAATTGGCGAAATTGTCACGCTAATGAACAGCATTGCCTTCCAAACCAACCTACTGGCGCTCAATGCCTCGGTGGAAGCGGCCCGTGCAGGTGAGCATGGCCGCGGCTTTGCGGTGGTTGCCGACGAAGTTCGCAAGCTAGCAGGCCGCAGTAGCGAAGCCGCCAACGACATTCAAACGCTGATCGAAGACTCACAAAGCAAAGTTAACAACGGCACCACCTTAGTACAAAACGCTGGCGCGACGATGCAGGATATTGTCGCCCACATCACTCGCGTTACCGATGTACTCGAAGAAATTAACGCGGCCACCAGCGAGCAAAGCGATGGCATTAACCAAGTCAACATCGCGGTTGCCGAGCTTGACCGTATGACCCAGGAAAACGCTGCGATGGTGGAAGAGTCCACCACCGCCGCTGAGCAGTTGAAAGAGCAAGCTGAGCATCTCTCGGGGACGATCAGCAGCTTTAAGCTGTCGCATGCCACCACACCGGCTCTCCAGGTGCCCTATCAAGCATCTGCCAGCCAACATCGCCACATTGCCTAAGGAATATGCTATGCATTTTCGCTCGTTACGCTCGTTTGTCGTAGCACTGGCAGGCCCTTGCCTGCTCGCCATTGTGGCGGCCCTGGTGGTGTATAACCTGATCGCCGCAGCGCGCACCCAGCAAACCGTGGATGAGCACACCAGTGAGCTTATCGATAGCGCGCTGGACGCCCGCTTAAACGCCATTGCCGATGCCGAAGGCCAGCGCATTCAACGTGAGCTGGATAAAGCGATGACGCTGGCCAAGCAACTCGCTACGACCAACGCGTTAATGGGCGCAGAAGATGCCGAAGGTCAGCGCGCGCTGTACTTAAGCCGCCGACAGCTCTCCAACTTAGTACGGCAAACAGTGGTTGATAACCCTGAACTATTGGATGCCTATATCGGCTGGGAACCCAACGCCTTTGGAAATGACGCGCGCTATGCGGGTGACGAGCGCTACGGTCATGACGGCAGTGGTCGTTTTATGCCCTGGTGGTACCGCACGGAAGAGGGTGAGTTAGCCATACTACCGCTGGGCGATGACATGGAAAGCGAAGCGCTTCTAGCCAGCGGCGTACGCGAAGGTGAGTATTACCTGTGTCCGCGTGAAACCCTCGCTGCCTGTATTATTGACCCAGCGGCCTACGACTTTGGCGGCGAGACCCAGCTAGTCACCTCGTTCAACGCTCCGATCTTGGTAGATGGCGAGTTTCGCGGCATTGCAGGGGTTGATCTGGCGCTTAACTTTATCCAAACCCTATTAAGCGATGCGAACCAAGCGCTTTACAGCGGCGCAGGGCGGATGACTCTGGTGGCGGGGCGGGGCGGCCTAGTTGCCGATACCGCTAGCGATGAGGCACTAGGGTTACACGCCAGTGACTCGCTCAGTGACACGTTATTGGCAGGTATTGAACAAGCCGCCACCCAAGGCAGCCTCTATAGCAGCATGGCGGACGGCATGCTTCAGCGCTATCAGCCGATCACCCTTGGCGACACGGGTCAGCCCTGGGTGCTGGTACTACAGCTGCCTGAGTCAGTAGTATTGGCCGAGCTGAACGCCTTGCAAGACGTGCTCAGCGAACAGCGCCAGCAAAACACCCTGGGTATGTCGCTGGTAGGCCTGTTATTGGCAGCCATTGGTATCGGCGCGCTATGGTGGATTGGAGGACGCATCGCACGCCCACTTAAGCGCCTAGCTAACCGTATGGAAGAGATCGCCACAGGGCATGGCGACCTTACACAGCGCTTGCCGGTTCATGGCCGCGATGAAAGCGCAGCCGTAGCAACGCAGTTCAACGCCTTCGCTGAGAAAATCCAAACTATTTTGCTGGATGTACGACGCAGCAGCGAAGCGGTCAATCACGCGGCCAATGAGATTACCCAAGGGGGGCACGATCTTTCACGGCGTACCGAGCAGGCCGCCGCCAGCCTGCAACAGACCTCGTCTGCCATGGAAGAGATCAGCAGTACCGTTGGCCACACCACCCACGCTTCTCAGGAAGCCAGCGGGCTTTCCCAAACCGCCTCTGAGCTAGCCTCCCGCACGGATAACGCGTTTGAACAGGTGGTCGCCACAATGACCGATATTCGCACCAACTCCGATGAAATTCAGAGCATTGTCAGTGTCATTGATGGCATCGCTTTCCAAACCAACCTGCTCGCACTAAACGCTTCCGTAGAAGCGGCTCGTGCTGGCGAGCATGGCCGTGGTTTTGCCGTCGTGGCTGATGAGGTACGCAAACTGGCCTCTCGGAGCAGCGACGCCGCTAAAGACATTCGCCAACGCATTAATGCCTCGGCAGGTAAGGTGGAAAGTGGCACCCAAATGGTGCGCGATGCCGAAGCAGCCATGCATGAACTGGCTCAAAGCGTGACGCGAGTGACTCAGATGCTTGGCGATATCAGCACGGCAGCGAGAGAGCAAAATGATGGCATCAGCCAGGTAAGCATTGCCGTCACTGACCTTGACCAGATGACGCAGCAAAACGCGGCCCTGGTGGAAGAGTCCACCACCGCTGCCGAACAGCTGAAAGATCAGGCTGACCGGCTCGATGCATTGGTCGGTGGCTTCACGCTTGAAACACATGACAGCCGCCACACACACAGCCAACACACTCTGCCCGCCCCCGTACGGACACAGTATTAAGTTGTGAACGGTAGTGGCTTCAACACCAGGCTCCTAAGGGATCGGCGGTAGCGGAATATCATCGCTGCGCTTAGCACCCGCCGTCATCTCACGGCAAAGCCGCAAGAACTCGCGCACGCCGGTGGTGAGGTACTTGTGACGGTGCCAAATAAAGGTGAACTGGCGCTTTAAGTCTAACTCCGGTGTTGGCAGTGGTACCAAGCTGCCGCGCCGGAACGCATCACGCAGCGCGAGCCTGGAAACGCAGCCAATGCCCAGACCCGACTCCACTGCCCGTTTAATGCCCTCAGTATGCTCAAGCTCCAGCAGGGTATTAAACCGGCTACGCCGATGCCGCGCGGCATGTTCGAGGGTCATCCGAGTGCCAGAGCCCTCCTCGCGCATAATCCAATCTTCACGCAGCAGTTGCTCCAGTTCAAGATGCTCGCGCCCCGCCAGCGGATGACGCGGCGAGCAGAACACGCACAGCTCATCTTCCACCCAGGGCTGGCTGATAATCATATCGTCGTCGCACTGACCTTCGATCAGCCCCAGATCAAGCGAATGCTGACGCACCCCCTCAATAATATGCCGCGTATTGCGCACCGCTAAACGCACACGGCTACCGGGGTGACGCTGCATAAAATCGCTGATCAACAGCGTGGCCAAATAGTTGCCAATGGTCAGCGTCGCGCCTACCTCTAATGCCCCGACCCCCTGCTGGCCTCGCAGCAGCTCTTCCACCTCTTCAGCCCTGTCCAGCAGGGCAACCGCTTTCGGCAACAGCTGAAAGCCCAACGCATTCAGTTTTAAGCGTTTGCCAATACGGTCGAGTAGCTGGCAGTCGAATTGACGTTCAAGTTCCGACAGCGCCGTACTGGTAGCAGACTGTGACATCGCTAGCGAGCGCGCCGCGTGGGAAACACTTTCATGCTGGGCAACCGCCACAAAGACTTCCAGCTGGCGCAAGGTGTAATGCATAGCAATAACTCATCTGTTCGGGGAGTTCTATATCTATTTTTTAGATAAGGGTTATCAGTATAATTTGCTTAACAGATATACCACCCTTTATTTAGAATTAGCAGCATCATATTTAGCTATTTTTTATTCTTTTTTAGAATATGGCGGACGAGGCTTAGGCCATTCTGCCCTTGGAGGAGTTAGCATGAGCAAGTTTGCCTTGGAAGAAGTCCTCAGCGTTCACCACTGGAACGACACCCTGTTCAGCTTTCGCACCACCCGCGAACGCAGTCTGCGCTTCAAAAACGGCCAGTTTGTAATGATTGGCCTGGAAGTGAACGGCAAACCACTGATGCGTGCTTACTCCATTGCTAGCCCCAACTACGAAGATCATCTGGAATTTTTCAGCATCAAAGTACCCGATGGCCCGCTCACCTCGCGCTTGCAGCACCTTCAGGTTGGTGACCAAATTATGGTCAGCCGTAAGCCTACCGGCACGCTGGTATGCGATGACCTGCTACCGGGCCGCAATCTTTACATGCTTTCCACCGGTACTGGCCTTGCACCGTTTATGAGTCTGATCCAAGACCCTGAAGTGTACGAGCGCTTTGAAAAAGTGGTGCTGATACATGGCGTGCGCGAGGTATCTGAACTGGCCTACGCCGATTTCATCACCAAAGAGCTACCTGCTCACGAATATCTAGGCGATGACATTGCCGAGAAACTGGTGTACTACCCCACGGTTACCCGTGAAGAGTTTCACACCATGGGGCGCCTGACCGACCACATTCGCAGCGGCAAGCTGTTTGAAGATACCGGCCTGCCACCGATTGACCCACGCCAGGATCGCGCGATGATCTGCGGTAGCCCCGCCATGCTTGACGACACTAGCGCACTGCTAGACGAGCTGGGCTTGAATATTTCCCCGCGCATGGGCGAGCCGGGCGACTACGTGATTGAGCGCGCCTTTGTTGAAAAGTAAGCAGTAACAAGCAAGAAATTGGCGGCTAGGTAAGCGACCGCCAACTAATAGCAACGCCCCGCTAAACAACACCATTTAGCGGGGCGTTTTGGTAACGTTAGGCCGCTACGCCTGTCGCGGTTAAACCGCGTCTTTACCGGTTTCACCAGTACGAATACGAATTACCTGCTCCAGTGGCATGACAAAGATTTTACCGTCACCAATCTTACCGGTGTTCGCCACTTGGGTGATGGCATCAATCACCTGCTCGGCCATATCGTCATCAACGGCCACTTCTAATTTAACCTTGGGCAGAAAATCCACCACGTACTCTGCGCCACGGTATAGCTCGGTATGGCCTTTCTGACGGCCAAAGCCCTTCACTTCCGTTACCGTAATGCCCTGCACGCCGATATCAGAGAGCGATTCGCGTACGTCATCAAGCTTAAACGGCTTGATAATGGCTGAGATCAATTTCATTGCGACATCCTCTAGCTTGGTGGCCTTTTTTCAAAGGTTGGCGGGCCACTACTGTTAGCCAAGCCCGTTAGCATTAAGCATACACCGCTACTGGCAGAGAATAAAAAATCAACGCAAGTGCGGTCAGAGTGTACCCAGACAAAAAGGCCTCCCGCTTAGGGAGGCCAAAGGAGCACGCCAGCTCACTTCATTAGCGCAAGCTTTATTTCTTAACGCTAAACTCAGGGTAGGCTTCAAGACCGCACTCGGCGATATCGACACCTTCATACTCTTCTTCTTCGCTAACGCGGATACCCATGATCGCTTTCAGCACCAGCCATACCACCAGGCTTGCCAGGAATACCCAGCCAAAGATGCCAACAATACCAATCAGCTGCGCACCGAAAGAGGCATCGCCATTGTTTAGCGGCACGGCCAACACACCCCAGATACCCACCACACCGTGTACCGAAATGGCGCCGACCGGATCATCTAGTTTCAGTTTATCCAGAGTGACGATAGAAGCGACAACAATCAAACCACCCACCGCACCAATAAGGACAGCACTCAGCGCAGAGGGGGATAGTGGGTCAGCGGTAATTGCCACCAGGCCCGCCAGCGCACCGTTGAGTGCCATGGTGAGATCAGCTTTACGGAACCACAGCTTGGCAAGAATCAGTGCTGCCAGCACGCCACCCGCAGCCGCTGCATTGGTATTAACAAATACCTGCGCAACGTTGTTAGCAGAGCCAACATCAGACATTTTCAGTTCAGAGCCGCCGTTGAAGCCAAACCAGCCCATCCACAGAATGAAAGTACCCAACGTGGCCAGCGGCATATTGGCACCCGGAATCGCATGGATCGAGCCATCTTTACCGTACTTGCCTTTACGTGGACCAAGAATCAGCACACCCGCTAACGCAGCCGCCGCACCGGCCATGTGAACGATGCCAGAACCTGCATAGTCAGAGTAGCCTACTGCATCCAACCAACCGCCACCCCATGTCCAGTAGCCAGAGACTGGGTAGATAAAGGCCGTCATCACCACGGCAAAGGCCAAGAACGCCCACAGCTTCATGCGCTCGGCAACCGCACCGGAAACGATTGACATGGCGGTTGCAACAAACACCACCTGGAAGAAGAAGTCAGAACGCATAGAGTAGTAAGGAGCATCATCACCGCCGGCCGTTACCGCATCTATGCTGTTTTCAGCGCCAATCAAGAAGCCCAGGCTGGGCAAGAAGCCACCTGCACCGCTTGAGTACATAATGTAGTAACCCACCAATAGGTACATGGTGCAGGCAATCGCGAAAAGCGCGATGTTTTTAGTCAGAATTTCAGCAGTGTTTTTGGAGCGAACCAAGCCCGCTTCAAGCATCGAGAAGCCAGCGGCCATCCACATTACGAGCACGCCGCATATCAAGAAATAAAACGTATCGATTGCGTAGCTCAAATCAGCTAACTCATTCATGAGGTGTTCCCCGTTATGCTAATAAGAAATAATGCGTACTAAGGTCAGTGCCGTGTCACAGGCGGTCAGTGTGGCTTACACCGCGTCAGCGCCACGCTCACCAGTACGAATACGAATGACATCTTCTAACGGCGTCACAAACACCTTGCCGTCACCGATCTTACCGCTGTTGGCCGCACTGCAGATGGCATCCAGGACGCTCTCCAAACGTGCGTCATCTACCGCCACTTCAACTTTTACTTTGGGCAAAAAATCGACCACGTATTCAGCACCTCGATACAGCTCGGTATGCCCCTTCTGGCGACCAAAGCCTTTGACTTCGGTCACCGTAATACCCTGAACACCGTTATCGGCGAGCGCTTCACGAACGTCGTCAAGCTTGAATGGTTTGATGATGGCGGTGATAAGCTTCATCCCGTATCTCCCCTGCTGGATTAGGTAGCGGCAGCGCCGCCCGAGTTAAGTACTTACCTCGTCAATGCGCATACCATGCCACTCAGCTTTTTTTTCTTAAAAGTCAGCAGGTTGTTTTATAAAAATTAATACTTCTCAAGCACCAGGGAACACATTGACGTTCCCACCATCAGGCGTCTGCACCATAAAAGAACATTAATAAAAGCTAGGCGCTCTATTTCGATGCAACAGCGCCCACGCCTAAATTACACACGACACATGCGCATCGGCGGCGGGTTGCGTATCCTTATTAGTAAGCAGT
>SKHS01000117.1 GCA_007116835.1 Halomonas sp. | reverse complement strand
TAGAAAAATCGCGGTGACCATGAGCTGCAGCGCTACCATCGCGCGGATTGCTTCTGGCCCCGGCTCAAACTGGCCAATAAATAACAGCACCACCGGTATCGCTGGTGTAATCCAGCCTGCCACAAACGGAACGCCCAACAGCGGAGGAAGAATAAAACCAATGCCGCATACGACAACGTAGGCCAACGCCACTTCATAAGGAAGGCCAAGATACTGCTCCAAAAGCGGAATCATCCCCAGCCCGATAACAAACATTACCAATGCCTGGATGGTTTCAGGTATTTCCCAACGGAAATGAATAAAGGGCAGGCGAACTTTAAATGGGCCAACCGGCCAATAGGGATGTTCTTCCCCATACTTTCTTTTGAGCAGCACGACGATTCCTCACGGTGTCTGGTTGTTCATTATTGAATCCTTGTGAGTATTGTTTTTATTAGGTACGTGCTTTTTACTCAGCTATCCACCAAGTTAATATTCGACTTTTCGTGCATAGCCCTTTATGGCTGACCCAAATATTGTCGACACACCGATTGTAAAATAATCCCTCATGGGCTAAATGGGCGAAAAATACGCTTAAAAACCGAAAAAATCCTTAAAGATGTCGACAACCTAGCAATAAAAAAACGACGCTTACGTAAACGTCGTCTTTTAGTCTTAGCTATATAAGAAGCAGCGCAATAACACCTAACGATCAGGAGCAGCAGGTGCTAAGAGGTAGCCAACCCTGCCGTTAATCCTCTCGGTAAGTGCTCTATCGCCTTACAAGGTAGCTGGGAAGCTGTTTAAACCTGATAAAAAAGCGTCTTTAGCATCGGCAAATGCAGCGGCGTCATGCTTGAAGCGACGTAGTATCAGCGCTTCATCCAGGCACACGGTGGGTGCTAGGTCATCACTATGCTTGGCTGGGTGGCGGGCGCCTAAACCAACACGTTGCCCATTTTCCCCATCAAACCAACGCTTGATACCACACTGCTGGTAAAACGCTTCTTGGGCAGCATCATCTACCTCAACACGTAGCGGCGCCTTAAGACTTAGCTCACTGATTAAGCGCGCTTTAGCGCCTTCAACAAACTCGCAGGCGTGAGTTACCGTCATGCCCTCGCCAGCCTCATCCAACACCAGCAATGCCAGTGCCAAAGGCTTGCCATCACCATCAACACCCGCTAGCAAACGAGCTGCTTCTTGGTCGAACAGCACATTTTTCGTGCCGGTAAAAATCACCAGTGGCGTTAACCCTGCTTGCTGACCGTATACATTGGCACACAGGGTTGCCAAACATGCATCACGCGGGGCGCTCTGACTAATATGGACTACCTTCATTACGCTCTCTCATGAGGATTTAAAATCGCACCAATAACTGGCAGGCTGTAAAAAGCCGCCAGCGTAGAGCAAACCAACAAGAAGCACCAGTCTGTTGAGGCCGGAGGAACTAGCCGCTGCAGGCATTGTCCCACCAGTGCGACACGCTTATGTTGTCGCTAAGGAGTACTAATGCCACAATTTATTAACGACCCTACGCTACCCAAACCATCGTTTCCCGGTAGCCACATGGTGATTGACGAACACTATATGTTTATTTCTGGCTTAACCGTTGCTGACCTTTCTAACGGTAAAGCTGCCCGTGGCGATGTCAAAGAAGAAACACGCCTTGTAATGCGCGAACTTGAACGTATGCTAGCGCAAGAAGGTGGTACCTTAGCTGATGTTGTTCGCGTCGATATCCACCTGAGCGACTTACGACAAATCAATGCCCTAGACAGCATCTACGCAGAGTTTTTTGAACCAGGTTACTACCCGGCCCGCACCTGCACAGAGTCACCTAATATTTGCGGGGGCAGCACCGTCGAAATTACCCTGATGGCAAAGCGCCCACCGCAAGAATAAGCACTTATCCGACAGGGCGCTCAATGCGCCCTTATCATTGCTAAGATCGCTTCTATATCTAAGTGTGCTTCTAACGTATCAGCTAGCCGCTCCAGCGCTTGTTCACGATGGGCGCGATAATCGACAGGTGCCGCACTTTCTAAGCCTAACCTAGTCAGCAACGCTTGGCAGGTTTCGGGGTGGTCAAACAATCCATGCAGGTAAGTCCCCATCACTTGGCCATCGATACTGATAGCGCCATCCACGTGGCTACCTAAATCAAACAGCGGCCGATTGAGTGCATTCCCGTTGCTTACACCATTGTGAATTTCGTAGCCCGTCACAGCCGCTTCTTGCCCAATCATGATGCCACTGACATTACGCAGCTGCTTGCCCGCCACCATACGCGTAGACATCTGCAACAGCCCCAAGCCTGCTACCTTCCCTGGAGCGCCTTCCAAGCCATCTGGGTCATCCACCCACTCGCCCAGCATTTGAAAACCACCGCAAATTCCCAGTACCTTTCCGCCGTAGCGCAGATGACGGGCAATGGCATCTCCCCAGCCCTGGCGTGCTAGCCACGCCAAATCGCTGGCGGTGCTTTTACTACCGGGCAGTATCATTACATCAGCAGGTGGGATCGGTTGGTCTGGCCCTACAAAGGTAAGCGATACCTGGGGATGTAAGCGCAGCGGATCAAAGTCCGTGTGGTTGCTGATACGCGGCAGCGCAGGGACGATCACTTTAAGGGTGTGATTAGCTTTTTCAGCGTGAACCCGCCCAATGCTATCCTCAGCATCCAGCAGTAGGCCCTGCAAGTAAGGCAAGGTACCCAGCACGGGCTTGCCAGTATGTACTTCTAACCACTCAAGTCCGGGTTCTAAAAGCGCAATATCGCCCCGAAAACGATTAATAATAAACCCTTTCGTACGCGCCTGCTCACTGTCGCTTAATAACGCCAGCGTTCCTACTAGCTGAGCGAACACACCGCCACGGTCAATATCGCCCACCAACAATACCGGGCAGTCGGCAGCTTCGGCAAAGCCCATATTGGCAATATCGCCTTTACGCAGATTGATTTCTGCCGGACTGCCCGCGCCTTCGGCAATGATCACATCAAAACGGCTTTCCAAGGCCTGCCATGCCGCCATAACACTCTCTTTCGCCGTGCGCTTAAACGCGTGGTAATCCAGTGCATCCATATGGCCATGCACCTTGCCGCGTAGAATCACTTGGGCACCGCGATCACTCTCCGGCTTTAATAGCACCGGATTCATATCACTATGGGGGATCACACCCGCCGCCTGTGCCTGTAGCGCGGTGGAACGGCCAATTTCACCCCCATCGCTGGTAACGGCGCTATTAAGCGCCATGTTTTGCGGTTTAAAGGGCGCGACTGACATACCCCGGCGCTTTAATACGCGACAAAGTCCGGCAACCACCGTACTTTTGCCCGCATCCGAGGTGGTGCCCTGAATCATCAATGTGGTCATGCCCGTCGGCCCTTGCTGAAAGTAGCCGAACTGTAGCCGCCGAACAGGTCGTTAGCAACGTACAAGATCT
>SKHS01000209.1 GCA_007116835.1 Halomonas sp. | reverse complement strand
GGTTGAACAATCGCACCTATAACGTTGTTGATATTATGCCGCTAACAAGCCGTGACGGTGTAACAGCTTTATGTAAAGTGCAATTAAGGGGGTAGCATGGCAGATCAATGGGATGGTGTGGATGAGTGGGGCGATGGCGTGTTTTTAAAGCAATTGCAAGGCGCTACGGTCGGAGTATCAACGCAAGTGGCATTTAGAACGCCCGTTAAAGATGGATACTTAAAAGCTTCGTGGAATTGGGGTGTTGGCGCTCCAGATCCAACACTACAGGAGGCTGGAAGGGACGCAATAGCTTACTTGCGTGGGCAAATGAAAACCTTTGAGCTGGGTGATATTGGTTATTTTACCAACCCCCAACCCTACGCGTGGCCGATGGAGCTAGGAGGCTCTGCGCAAGCGCCTAGTGGCATGGTGAGAGTCTCAATTGCTAACTGGCAAGAGATTAACGACAAGATAGCGAGATCATAATATGCAGACTAAACGTAGTGAGATAGTTAGCGCTCTACTCGACAAGTTGAGAGAGTTTAACTACTCAACGAGCGAGCCGCGACAAGTTGTAGAAAGTTTTGATAAATACGGAGTACCGACATTTGCAATGACTAGCGACACTCAGCTAGTCAAAACAAATAAAGGCATTGATATTGATACCAATGAGCCTGTCGAATCTGACGCGATAACCTACGAGGCGCGAGCTGATTTTATATGGGGAGATGGTAATCGAGTTTATCTATCTGATGATGAATCAGTTCCGTACAACTCGGTTTTCCAAGCGCGCTTTATCTTTCCGAAATCAGAGGGCGAAAGGTCTTTAGCTGCTGCCGAGGACTTTGCCAGCTATCTTAATCTTGGCTTTATAAGCGACGAAATAAAAGATGTAACGGTCTTTGATAGGTCGGTTTTTGGTGATTTTGTTGAAGGTGATAGAGCTTACAGTGTAGCCAGTTTTACTATCAAGTCCATCTAACTTATAATGTGACGGTCATCACAACTATAGGGGCAGTGACATGAGTACAGCAATTTCAAATGGCATCACGCTATTTGTAACTGATAAGGTTCCCGTGGGTAGCTTTGCTTCTGCTACGCGGACTGCTATCGAAGAACTTGCAGATCAAAAGCAGATCTCCAAGTTAATCAATATCCCACAATTTGGCGCGGCGGCGAATGTAATTGAGACTGAGTATCTCGAAGATGATTTTGTCACTAAAGACCTTGGTGCAGTTAACTACGGCTCTACAGATCTTGAATGTTCACGCGACATGACAAGCGAAGGGCAAGAGCTTTGTCGCCAAGCTTTGAGCGGTTCAACTTTTAACAAAAACCTAACGTTTATCATCTTAATCCCTGGCGGTGAAATGATTGCGTTTTTGGGCAAGGTTTCTGGTGCGCCTTTGAATATTTCAACATCCGGCACTGTAGTTGGTCGATCAATTCCAGTGCAAGTGAACTCAGTTGTACTAGAGTTTCCGGAAGAATAAGATTTGCCGCCTTTCTTTTTCTCTGTGGGGATTGGCGGTTTTTTAAACACAGAGAGTATTTTAAATTTACAGAGGAATAGAGCATGAAAACCAATCCATTTGCAAAAGTATCAACACTGGCAACCACTGAGTTACACATTAAAAAGCCAGATGGTCGCCCTATGTACTTCATTGATAAAGACGGCAAGGAAGACTTAAAGCGCCCAACCACGTTCGTACTGCGCAGCTCTGACACTAAAGATCATAAAGAAATGATGCGCGAACTTTTTGCGAGTTTAAAAAAATCAAAGAAAGAAGACTTTGATCGCTTAATGTACACTCAAGAAGCTACACTAAAAAGCCATATTGTTGAGTGGTATAACTTCCCTGACGGCGACGGCGGCGAAGTGCCATTTAATAAAGAGAACCTGCATTTCTTGGTGACCGAAGAGGGCGTAGGTTACATTCGCAATCAAGTTAATCAAGAAGTGGCAGTAACTGAAAATTTTATGAAGAGCTAAGCGAAAAGCTTAGACTTTATGCTGAGCATCAAGGGTGGCTTGATTGTCGCCCTGATGATTCAAAGAAAACTCGGCGTGAAAATTTTGGTAATGATAGTCCATATTGTAAACCTGTTGAAGTGCAAGACAGTGCAGCGCTTCAAATGGGGATGCCAGACTTATCATTTAGAGTTTTAGCCTCGTTTTACGGTATTGGCCGATGTAAAAGCACAGGCATGGGATTAGTACCCATTGACTGGACTGATATTGACGCTTACTGCAAACGATCGTCACTTGATTTATCGCCTTGGGAGTGTGAGCAGTTGTTTTTTATGTCAAAGTGTTACGTTTCGCAAGTTAACAACACTGACAAATACAACGGCAATCCATATCAACGCGAATACACTGATGAAGAGTTAATGATCGCAGCAAGATTACAGCGCGAACAGTCAAAAATGTAGCCCCTAGATGGGGCTTTTTTATTGCTTGCCATAAAGTGCTAAAATGTGAGCGATATCACAAAGGGGTGAATTATGTCAGCGAAAATAGCAGAGCTGGGGTTTGAAGTTAACTCGAACGGACTAATGGTGGCCCAGAATAGATTAAGAGGCGTGACGAAAGAGGGGCGCACTACAACAAAAGAAATTAAAAGTTTAGATCAATCTTTTGTCGGATTGAAAGGTGCTGTGGGCATAGCTGTTGCAGCATTGGCAACTTTTGGCGTATCAATGAATATCAAGGACACCATTTTTAGCTTTGATAAGGCCATTACAGGGTTACGCGCAACGACTCGCGCGACTGCGGAAGATATGGCTCTATATGAAAAGCAAGCGCGAACACTTGGCGCTACGAGTATGTTTAGTGCAACTCAAGCTGCGGAAGCTCAACGATTCTTAGCGATGGCTGGCTTTAATCTTAATGAAGTCATGCAATCAACGCCGGGCATCTTAAAACTAGCGACAGCGGCGGAGATTGGACTGGCTCAAGCTGCGGACTTGGCGTCTAACGCTTTGGGCGGATTACAACTCCCGGTGGAAGAGCTGGGTCGAGTTATGGATGTGCTCGCTGAGTCTGCCTCCTCATCGAACACTGACATCGTGCAAATGGCGTCAGCGTTAAAAAGATCAGCCCCTATCGCCACTCTAGCAAAGATTGAGATTGAAGAACTAGCAGCGGTAATCGGTGCTCTATCAGATGCTGGATTGCAAGCTGAGCTGGCAGGGACTGGTGTGATAGGCATGATTCGTCAATTGTCTAAAATGACACCGCAAGCAGAGCAAGCAGTCAAAGATCTAGGCCTGAGCGTTGACGACTTATCCATTAAAAAACACGGATTAACTGGCGTAATGCGCAATTTAAGTAAAGTGCAGCTCGATGAGTCGGCCGCGATCGCAATATTCGGATCTGAGGCTGCGGCGGCTGGTGCGGTTGTCGCTGCGTTTTCTGATAGCGTTGCTGAGCAAACCGTTAGATTGC
>SKHS01000019.1 GCA_007116835.1 Halomonas sp. | reverse complement strand
TTGCGGCAGAACCGGTTGACCGTAGGCTCACTGACACTGGCCGCTTGGGCAAGGCTTGCAATGCTCAGACTGGTAGCCACCGCAGGGTCTTCCAGGATGACATTGGCAACTTTGCGTTCTGAACGGTTGAGTTCTTCTAAGCGTTCGCGTAAGCGGTCAAGTAGGTCGTGCGCCATCAACAGACTCCATGGCAATGGTTTTTTGAGCGTTGGGTGCCCATTCGTTGCACCATTTGAAAAAAGCGTCGGCGGTTAGCGGGCGAGCATAGTAATACCCTTGCGCCGCTTCACAGCCAATAGAACGTAAGTAGTCTGCCTGGGCAGACGTTTCGATGCCTTCTGCCACTACGTCGCACCCCACCGCATGAGCAAGCTGGGTAATCATCAGGGCTAAATGGCGATCGACCGCGTCATCTTCTAGATCCATGACGAAGGCGCGATCTATTTTCAAGGTGGAGAAGGGCAGCGTTTTCACGTAGGCAAGTGAGGAGTGCCCCGTGCCAAAGTCGTCAATTGCTACGGCAATACCTGCCTCAGCAAGCTGAGCCAGCTGCGTGCGGGCGTTGTGCATATCACTTAATAGACCCGACTCAGTGACTTCCAAAGCAAAAAAGCGCGCCGGAATGCCATGTTCAGTGAGCTTGGCAAGCAGCGTTTGTGAAAACTCTTTACGCGCTAGCTGGCGCGCCGCAACGTTGACCGCAATATGGAAGTGATCATCCAACAAGCCTTGTGAACGCCACTCCAAGATATGCTGCATGGCTTGATCAAGCACCCATTCACCAATGGATAGGATATCACCACTTGCTTCCGCTAGGGGAATAAAGTCGGCTGGTGAAATATGGCCAAGCTCAGGGTGGTGCCAGCGCAGCAGGG
The DNA here is from genome assembly GCA_007116835.1 of Halomonas sp. Classification (GTDB taxonomy): domain Bacteria; phylum Pseudomonadota; class Gammaproteobacteria; order Pseudomonadales; family Halomonadaceae; genus Vreelandella. Next base: position 2,576 of record SKHS01000019.1, on the reverse strand, counting down.
CTTCCGCACCGATAGCTCGCTGTGTTGTCAGCGCAACTTTAGGCTGGAAGGCCAGCGACATCTCGCCACGATCGGTAGCGTTACGAATCGCTTGCTGAAGACGTAAGCGGTGGCGCTGCTGGGCTTCTAGGGTTTCGTTATAGCACTGAACGCGCAGCGTACCGCTATGGGGTAATGCCAAGGCGGCCATATGCACAAGGCGTTCGATTTCAAAATGGGCAGTCGCCCAGCTAATCCCAATGCGAGCATTCAGGGGTAACAGCAGATCGCCAAGCGCTTGATCCTGATCAAAACAGCTCAACAAATTGGCAGCGGCATGGCGTAACGCTTCGAGATCCGCGTGATTCGTAATAACCAGTATCTCGCTGCCTCCCCACAGCCCTATTTGGCACTGCTCACTGAGCTTGGCGGAAAGCTGGCTGCTAATATGCACCATTAATTTATCAGCGACGCTGTAGCCATGCAGCTTAATCACATCGTCTAGGTGGTCTAGAGCAATGAAGAGTAAACCTGTCCCCGTGCCACGTAGCGCTGCTTCACGAAGCATTTGAGTCAGGGCGCGTCGATTAGCCAGCTGGGTAATAGGATCGGTACGAGACTGGCGATTCAGCTCATTGGTGCGTTTAGCCACCATGCGCTCTAGGGTATCTGCCTGTTGGTTGCGCACTTGATAGCGATGCTCAACGCTTAACGTATTGCGAATGCGCTGTAAAACTTCGTCATGTTTGAACGGCTTAGTGACGAAATCACGTACCCCCATGTTCAGCGAGCGATGGCGCGTCTCATCATCAATTTGGGCAGTGAGTACAATAATGGGTGGCGTGTGGTGGGTAAATTCGGCCTGCAGCTGGGTGATAACGGCGTATCCATCCATATAGGGCATGCGAATATCTAGGAGTATCAAGTCAGGCAGCGTTTGCTGGCAGTGTGCGAGAACGTGGCGCGGGTCGCTTAGACCATGGGTATTTTCAAAGCCATGGTCCTCCAATAGATCAAGCAACAGGTCTACATTAATGTGATTGTCATCCACCACGAGGAGGTGTTTATGGGCAAGGCTCATGGCGTCCTCCTGGGGGTAGCGGTAATAAATCGATTAAGTGAGGCTTTTAGCTTATCAATATCGATAGGTTTCGTGAGATAGTCCGCAAACCCTGCTGCCAGGCCGTGATGTAAATCACGTTCCATCGCATTAGCAGATAACGCAATGACATCAATATGTTTCAGCATTGGGTCGTTTTGGATGATATCTAATGCTTGAAAACCATTCATGCCCGGCAGGTGAATATCCATTAGGACGAGATCAGGCAATGAGTGGCGCATGATATCCAAACCGAGTTCGGCACTTGCGACAATCCGCAGCCTTACCGAGTGGAAGTCATCAATAATATCTTCCATCAGCCGCTGATTAGCGGGGTTATCTTCAATATAAAGTAGGGTGAAAAAGCGCTGGTCACTCTGTGTCGTGTCAAGGACGCCTTGGGGAGATGACAGTTCTTGCTCGCCTGCTTGCTCTTCGGCAATAGGGAGCGTGAACCAAAAGGTAGAACCGATATTAGTCTGGCTAGCAACGCCCAGACTTCCCTTCATTCGTTCTACCAGTTCACGGGTAATGGCCAAACCAATACCGGTGCCTTCGATTCCTCCATATTCGGCATCTAAGCGGTTAAATGGCTCAAAAAGCTCATGTTGACGCTCTGGTGCAATGCCATATCCGGAGTCGATAACGCTCACCTTTAGCTCGCTGCCCATTGACTCAATGTTAATGTGGATAGTGCCGTTTGCTCGGTTGTATTTAATCGCATTGGAAAGCAAGTTAAGCAGCACTTGTTTTACCCGCGTGTAATCTGCCAGCACCATGCAAACTGGAGATTCTGAATGACGCGTTAGCGTAATATTTGCCGCATCCATGTTAGCTTCTAACGTTGTGCAGGCATCGTCTAATACGTTGTCGATAAGCATAGGCTCTAGCGACAGCGTCATGTGGCCCGCTTCAATTTTCGCTAAATCTAACACTTCATTAATCAGGCTTAGTAGATGTTGACCGCTTTTCTCGATCTGGTTTACCTGGCGCTGCTGCTTTTTACTTAGTGGATCACGGCGACCTTTTGCTAACAGTTGGGCAAAGCCAAGAATCGCATTGAGCGGTGTACGCAGTTCGTGACTCATTGAAGAGAGAAACTCGCTCTTCGCCTTATTGGCTTGTTCCGCCTGGTCACGTGCGGTTGCTAAGTCGCAGGTGACTTGCTCACGTTCAGCCATTTGGCGGTAGAGGTTAATGAGCAGCGCACAGGTATCGGTAAACGGTTGAAGCCAGTCTAGTAGGGTCTGGTTTAAAGGTTGTTTACTGTTGGCAATGGCAAACATGCCAATAAGGTTGTCACCGCTGACAATAGGCACGCCTAAATAGTTAGCTAATCGTGGATGGCCAGGCGGGAATCCGCCGCGCTGAGTATGGTTATAAACATCGTCTGTCATGACGACATCGCCGTAAGCAAATACCCGCCCTAAGAGTGAGTTTGGGTTGGTGAGTATCATGTCACCGCTGCGTAGACGCTCCATTAAATTCTTGGACTCAT
>SKHS01000034.1 GCA_007116835.1 Halomonas sp. | reverse complement strand
TTAATAATATTTTCGGCAATGCCATGGATAACTATGTCCTGGTAGCCATCCCTCTATTCGTGTTGATGGCCAGATTTCTCAATGATTCAGGCGTCACGGAGAAAATGTTTGATGCCATGCGCTTACTGCTTGCCAATCTGCGTGGTGGCTTAGCACTTACTGTTGTTATCGTATCGGTCTTACTGGCTGCCACCACCGGCATCGTCGGCGCCTCCATTGCCGTCATGGGGATGATTGCACTGGTGCCAATGCTCAAATATGGCTACAACAAAGAGCTTAGCGCTGGGGTCATTATGGCCAGTGGCTGTCTGGGCATTCTGATCCCCCCTAGCATCATGCTGATTTTGATGGCTAGTTACTCGCCTGTTTCGGTCGGTGCGTTGTTTGCCGGTGCGATGGTGCCAGGTGTCATGCTGGGCTTTATGTACGCCCTGTATGTGCTATTGATCTGCCACTTCAAACCCTCCTACGGGCCACCGGTGCCGAAAGCTGAACGAGCTGAAGTCAGCACGAAACAGCTATTAATTATGCTGGGTAAGTACGTCGTTCCACCGATGTCACTGATACTTGGCGTGTTAGGCGCGCTGTTTACTGGCGTTGCTACTGCGACGGAAGCATCGGCGATTGGCGTGCTTATTGCCTTTATTCTGTTTTTAATCTTCGGCGACCGCAAAATCTCTACGTGCTACAACACTCTAATTGATGCCGGAAAAACCACCACCATGGTGATGCTGGTGCTGGTAGGTGCGACGGCGTTTACGGGTGTTTTCTCGCGCGGTGGCGGTATGCAGGTTATTCAGGATTTATTATTGGCGATGCCAGGCGGTACTACCGGCGCGCTGATTATGATGCTGTTTTTGGTCTTTATATTGGGCATGTTCCTGGATTGGACAGGTATCGTGCTGCTCAGCTTCCCTATCATGCTGCCTATTGTGCAACAGATGGGCGTAGACCCACTCTGGTTCGTTGTCATGGTGGCAGTGGTCTTACAAACCTCCTTCCTAACGCCGCCGTTTGGCTACGCGCTGTTCTACCTAAAAGGCGTATCGCCCCCAGGAATAGAGATCGTCGACCTTTACAAAGCCGTGATACCTTTTGTCGCACTCATCCTACTGGCATGTACGTTAATGGCTTTCTTCCCCTGGCTAGTAACCGGCCTACCGGCCTTGATGGTGGGCTATTAACGCCCTTTCACGCCAGACCTTAAGCCCTCGCTAATGCGAGGGTTTTTTATTATGAGCGGGGGGTTAGCTGCAGCAATGCTTCGCAAGTGATATTATTTGCAACCGCTATTTTTTCGCATTGACGAGCCAAGCTGCCAACCTCGTCCAAGGAGACACCGACGTGCCTACGCCTGCTCGCCGCTCACCCTCGGCTCCGCTTTCAGGTTTTGCCTCACGCTTTGCGCTGTCGCTAAACCCTTGGTCATTTGCGCTCTTTTTAATCGCTTTGTCCGTGGCGCTACCCATCCTGGTGGTGTTTAGCCACATCTTTTTACCTACCGAAGGCGTTTGGCAGCACCTCGCCAGCACAGTGCTACCTCGCTATCTGTCCAATACCTTTTGGCTAGTGCTATGGGTCGGCCTGGGCACGCTGATTATTGGTGCCGGTACCGCTTGGTTGGTGGTCATGTGCCGCTTTCCAGGTAAGCGCATTTTCGAATGGGCCCTGCTACTGCCACTTGCCGTGCCCACCTACGTGATTGCCTACGCCTACACGGATTTTTTACAGGTCGCGGGACCGCTGCAAAGCGTGCTGCGCGAATGGTTTGACTGGCGGGTTGGCGACTACTATTTCCCGAATGTGCGCTCGCTGGGCGGCGCAGCAACGCTCATCACCTTTGTTCTGTATCCATATGTTTACCTATTGGCCCGCGCATCATTTCTGGAACAGTCAGTATGTGTGTTGGATGTGGGACGCACGCTTGGACGCGGCCCCTGGCATTTGTTTGCCAGCGTTGCTCTGCCGCTGGCTCGCCCAGCGCTGGTTGGCGGCGTTTCTCTGGTACTCATGGAAACCCTTAATGAGTTTGGTGCGGTTCAATTTTTTGGCGTGGATACCTTTACAACGGGCATTTACCGAACATGGTTTGGCTTAGGTGAGCCAGTAGCAGCCGCCCAGCTAGCGGCTTGCTTACTGACCTTTGTGATTGTACTGGTGCTTTTAGAGCGCTACTCACGCGGCAAACGTCGCTACTTCCACACGACCAATCGCTACCAACAGCTGCCAGAGTATCGCCTGCATGGCTGGCGGGCACTGGGGGCAACGCTTGGGTGTTTACTGCCTATTTTGATCGGCTTTTTATTACCCAGCGGCATTTTGCTTAACCTAGCGATTCAGACCGGTGACAGCCTGTTTGGCACCCGCTTTATCGGATTTGCGGTTAACAGCTTAAGCCTTTCTGCCACCGCTGCACTGCTTGCGGTGGGGCTGGCGGTGCTGCTGAGCTATGGTGTTAGGCTGCACAATTCGCCTAGCGCACGGCTGTTTACCCGCATTGCGGCGATGGGCTATGCCATTCCAGGTTCGGTTGTCGCTGTGGGCATTTTAATTCCCTTTGCCTGGTTAGATAACACTCTGAATACGTGGCTACATGCCCACTACGGCAAGATCATTGGACTGGTGTTTAGTGGCTCAGCGTTTATCTTAATTTACGCTTATGTCGTGCGCTTTTTAGCGGTTTCCTTCAATGCGGTAGAAGCGAGCCTCGGTAAGGTCACACCCAGCATGGATGCTGCCTCGCGCACGCTAGGCCAAACCGCCGGCGGCACGCTGCGCCGTATTCACACGCCGCTAATGCGCAGCAGCTTGCTAGCGGCCGGCATTCTGGTATTTGTGGATGCCATGAAGGAGCTGCCTGCTACTATTATTCTAAGGCCTTTCAACTTTGACACCTTAGCGGTACGGGCTCACAGCCTCGCCTCTGATGAGCGTTTGGCAGAGGCTTCTACCGCATCGCTGACCATCGTGGTGGTAGGGATCTTGCCGGTTATCCTACTCAGCTTAGCCATGCGCAGGGCTCGACCTGGCAGCCAGGCCGAGTAGGCGATATCTAACGCTAAAGCGGTACGCGCTGTTGCAGAACTAGCTTTTCAAAAAACCAACCCCAAGGGCTATCGCGGGAAGATAAAGACCTGAGAGTGATCCAGGTCGATATCAATCGGCTGGCCCTCTTGGGGTAAAAACACCCCTGGCACCCTGGCATGCAGGTGAGCCTCTTGGCCATCTTCCCCATGTGCGCACAGGTGAATAAGGCTTGAACGCCCGAGTAACTTAGCCATTACCACATGGCTGTGCTCGTGAGCGTCGGCCGGTAAGTCGCGCTCTTTAATGCGCAGCGCTTCAGGGCGAATCATCACCTGAACATCGCTATCGTCTGGTAGCCAGCTGGCATCCACCGCGCCGACTGGCGTTTGAACCATGCCACCTTTCACCACACCAGCAAGCTCGTTCACTTCACCAAAAAAAGTCACCACAAACGGGTCAATGGGGGTGCAGTAAAGCTCTCGTGGCGTGCCTGTTTGAACGATTTTGCCATCCCGCATCAGGGCAATACGATCCGCCATAAACATGGCTTCTTCAGGGTCGTGGGTTACCAACAGCGTTGCCGAACCCAGCTTTTTCAACACATGCAGCGTATCATCGCGGATTCGGTCACGCAGCCGTGCATCCAAGCTGGAAAACGGCTCATCTAACAACATTAGTTTGGGCGTGGGGGCCAGTGCACGAGCTAGGGCAACGCGCTGCTGTTGACCACCTGACAGCATATGGGGGTACGTTTCCGCGTAGTCGGCCATTCCTAGTTGAGCTAACAACTCTAAGGCACGCGCCCGGCGCTGGGCAGAAGGCAGGTGTTTAAGACCAAAGGTGACGTTTTCGAGCACACTTAAATGGGGAAACAGCGCAGAGTCTTGAAACGCGAGGCCGACATTGCGCTTTTCTGGCGGCACATGGCGTTTACCTGGTCTAGCTATCGACTGCCCATCAAGGTTCACCGCCCCCTCTTGTACTACTTCAAGCCCCGCTGCAATACGCAGCAACGTTGTTTTACCACAGCCAGAGGGGCCTAGTAGGCAAACAACCTCACCAGGGGCAATGTCAAGATCGATACCTTTCACGACCTTATTCGCCGCAAAGGTATGCTGAACACCACGCAGTGACAGCGCCGATGCTGGGGCTGACACGTCGGAAAGTGACACAGTTGCCGTCATTATTTCACCATTGTCTCGTCCACCTGCGACATGATAAACCAGTGCCGCTGCGAACACGGTTGAAAGTTATTTACATTCTATTTTCTATTGGGGAGAGATGCACGCTTCTGAACGAAAATAGAGATGCGTTTCATTACTATTTAGCTTGACGACACAGCAAGGAAACGTTTCAATAGGATTTTTCCGGTAATGCAACTTATTATCATAAACATTCAGGGTATTTATCATGAAAAAAGCGTGTCTCTCTGCTTCTGTCGCTGCCATCATGGCGGGCTCTGCTTTTGCAAGCAGCGCACTCGCTAATGAAGTTAACATTTACTCTGCCCGCCACTACGACTCAGACGAAATTCTTTACAAAGCGTTCACTGAAGAAACTGGCATTAAAGTCAATGTATTAGAAGGCGACTCTGATCAGTTGATGGAGCGCATGCAGCGTGAAGGCATTGCGAGCCCCGCCGACGTGATGCTCACCGTTGATGCTGGTCGCCTTTGGCGCGCCGAGCAAGACGGTCTGTTCCAAAGCGTTGATTCCGACGTGCTTAACGAGCGCATTCCAGCGTCCATGCGTCACCCGGAAGGCAAGTGGTTCGGCTTTAGCCAGCGCGCCCGCGTCATTTTTTATAACCGCGAAAACTTCGATCCCAGCCAAATTTCAAGCTATGAAGATTTAGCCGACCCACAGTTTGAGGGGCAAGTATGCATTCGCTCTTCTAACAACATTTACAACCAGTCGTTGTTGGCTTCCATGATCGAGCATCACGGCGAAGAGGGTGCCCAAGAGTGGGCCAAGGGCGTTGTTAACAACTTAGCCCGTAACCCAGAAGGTGGCGATACGGATCAAATTCTTGGTGCCGCTAGCGGCGAATGCGACCTAGCCGTTGCTAACCACTACTACTACGTGCGTTTGCTACACTCTGATAATGAGTCTGACCGTGAAGCCGCACGTAAAGTCGGCGTTATCTTCCCCAACCAGGATGACCGCGGCACCCACATTAACGTCGGTGGTGCAGGCTTAGTCGCCAATGCGCAAAACGCAGAAAACGGCATTCGCTTCCTGGAGTTCTTAGCCTCCGATGAAGCCCAAGAGGTATTAGCAGGCCGTAACTATGAGTTCCCCGTTGTTGAAGGCATTAAGAAAAACCCAGTGCTTGAGTCGTGGGGTAATTTCGCTAAAGACGATATCAATATCAGCATCCTGGGCGAAAACAACCCAGAGGCCATTCGTATATCTGACCGTGTGAACTGGCGCTAAATACCGTGGCCCGCTTGGCCATTGCGTAACGCATCACAAAAAAACACCTGCCGTTTCGCTGCAGGTGTTTTGCATTTAAGTGCTATAGGCCTAGCGTTGCTTTAGTGCGCTTCATCCCAGTTAGCACCGCTTTCCGCTTCAACAATCAGTGGCACGCTAAGCGTGGCAGCTGCTTGCATACGCGCCTGAACCTGCTCGATAAACGTCTCCACTTGCGCGTCGGCCACTTCAAACACTAGCTCATCGTGTACCTGCATGACCATGAGTGCATCGAAATCGCCTTCAGCAAGCCAAGCATCAACATCAATCATCGCCTGCTTGATAATATCCGCTGCCGTGCCCTGCATGGGCGCATTAATCGCAGTGCGCTCAGCGCCCTGACGGCGGTTGCGGTTTTGCGAGTGGATCTCGGGTAGGTACAAACGCCGCCCTAGCACGGTTTCTACAAAGCCATCTTCCGCGGCCTGGGTGCGAATACGATCCATATAGCGAGCAACGCCAGGATAACGGTCAAAATAGCGGTCGATATAAGTTTGCGCCTGGTTGCGGTCAATATGCAGCTGGCGTGACAAGCCCCAGGCACTCATGCCGTAAATCAGGCCAAAGTTGATGGCTTTGGCGCTGCGCCGCTGATCGGCAGAAACCTTTTCAAGCGCGGTACCAAACACTTCAGCGGCAGTTGCGGTGTGGATATCTCGCCCTTCTGCAAAAGCACTTAGCAAGCCCTTATCTTCAGATAGGTGCGCCATAATGCGCAGCTCAATTTGTGAGTAGTCGGCCGCCACAATGCGATAGCCTGGGCGCGCCACAAACGCTTGGCGGATTTTACGCCCCTCTTCTGTACGAATCGGTATGTTTTGCAGGTTGGGGTCAGATGACGAGAGACGCCCTGTCGCTGTTACCGCCTGGTGATAGCTGGTATGCACCCGCCCGGTGGTTTTATTGAGCAGGCGCGGCAGTTTATCAGTATAGGTGGACTTCAGCTTCGCCAACCCACGGTGCTGCATAATCACCTTGGGCAACGGGTAATCCAGCGCCAGCTCTTCTAATACTGCTTCGGCGGTCGAGGGCGCGCCTTTGGGGGTTTTCTTAATCACCGGAATCTTCTGTTCATCGAACAGAATCTGCCCCAACTGCTTGGGTGAGCCAAGGTTAAACTCACGACCTGCTAGCTCAAACGCTTCGCTCTCAAGCTCGCGAATACGCCGCTCTAGCTGCTGGCTCTGTTCGTGAAGGCGCTCGGCATCCAACGCCACGCCATTGCGCTCAATCCGCGATAGCACGTTAATCAGTGGTAATTCAAGGTGATCCAGCACATCGGCTAAACGCCCCTCCCGCTCTACCTGAGGACGAAGCGTTTCTTGCAGCCGCAGCGTAATATCCACATCTTCACAGGCATAAGGAACCGCTTGCTCTAAGGCAATCTGGTTAAACGTGAGCTGCTTGGCCCCTTTTCCTGCGATCTCTTCGAAGGAGATGGTTTTTTCGCCAAGATACTTCAGCGCCAGCGAATCCATGTCGTGGCGCGTGGCGGTGGAGTTCAGCACGTAAGAAGCCAGCATGGTGTCGGCCAGCGGTCCCACCACGCGAATATCATAGTTTGCCAACACAGAAATATCGTACTTAAGGTTCTGGCCAATTTTGATCTTGGTAGGGTCTTCCAGCAGCGGCTTCAACGCCTGTAGTACCTGTTGGCGGTCAAGCTGCGCGGGCGCATCAAGGTAGTCGTGGGCCAGAGGGATATAGGCCGCTTCACCGGCTTCAAGTGCCAAACCAACGCCTACAATATCGGCGTCCATATAGTTCAAGCTAGTGGTTTCTAAATCGAAGCAAAAACGCTCAGCTTTCTTCAGACGCCCTAACCACACATCAAACTCAGCTTGCTCAACAATGACATGATCATTGCGCTGGCTAGCGGTCGCGGTATTATCGGCCGTATCAATATCGGCATTATCAGGCGCGGGGTCGCCACCCTTAACGTCATCAACACCCTCGTCGTTACCTGCCAGCAGTTCAGCCAACCACTGCTTGAACTCCATCTCTTTATAGAGTTCCACCAGGGCTTCGCGGTCTGGGTGCGCAATATCCAAGTCATCCAGACCCACGGGGAGTTCGCAGTCGGTCTTAATGGTCGCCAATTGATAAGAGAGAAAGGCCTGTTCACGGTGCTCTTCAAGCTTCTTCGGTAACGTTTTCGCACCACGGAAGCTGAGCGTTTTGACGCGTTCCAGATCACCGTAAATAGTTTCTAAACCGCCTTCCATGCCTTGTAGCAGGCCAATGGCAGTCTTTTCGCCCACCCCCGGCACGCCGGGAATGTTATCAACTTTGTCACCCATCAAGGCCAAGAAATCAATAATCAGCGCTGGAGGGAGACCAAATTTTTCTTTAACCCCCGCTTCGTCGAGCGTTTCCTCTTTCATGGTGTTGACCAGCGTGATGTGGTCATTCACCAACTGCGCCATATCTTTATCGCCGGTAGAGATTACCGCATCACGACCTGCCTGGGTGGCATGGTGGGCCAGCGTGCCAATCACATCGTCGGCTTCAACCCCTTCAATGCACAGAAGCGGTAAGCCCAACGCTTTGACACAAGCGTGGAGTGGTTTAATTTGGCTGCGCAGGTCATCCGGCATCGGTGGACGGTGAGCCTTATACTCGCTGTACATCTCATCACGAAAGGTTTTTCCTGGTGCGTCAAACACTACCGCCATGGGGCTTTCGGGATAATCTTTGATTAGCCGCTTGAGCATATTCAATACGCCTTTCACGGCCCCTGTGGGCTGGCCGTTAGAGGTGGTTAGCGGCGGCAGCGCGTGAAACGCGCGATACAGGTACGAGGAGCCATCGACAAGCACGATTGGGGCACGGGCCATAACCAATTCCATTATTAGCAAAGCAGTAAGAAAGTCTATTGACTATGATACGCGTTCAAAGCAACCGCTGCAGAAACAACCGCTACGAATAACGCATTTCAACCTCACACAACGCTGCCAACTGACCCTGCAAGCCGCTACAATAATGGGCTTAGCAACCTGGGCGAGATTCTCATGGCTGTATTTACTCCGCTGAGCGACGTTCAGGTCGCCGCGTTTTTAGACAAATTTGATGTAGGCAGCTTCATTTCGCTACAAGGCGTTGCGGGCGGCACAGAAAACTCGACGTTTTTTGTGACTACCGATCGCCGCGAGCTGGTGTTAACTCTTTTTGAACAGGGCGAACATGAAGAGCTGCCATTTTTTGTCGACTTATTAGATTACCTGGATGAACACCGTTTACCTGTACCCGGGACCATTCACGACCGCGAAGGCATCGCGCTACACAGCTTGGCAGGCAAGCCTGCGCTTCTGTTTCCGCGCTTGCCGGGCAAGCACCCTAGCGCGCCGAATATTCAACAGTGCCAGGCATTGGGCACGGCGCTTGGGCACCTGCATGTGGTCTCTCAGCGTTTCCCTGGGCACCGCCCCAACCCCCGCGACCTGCACTGGCTGCGAGCGGTGCATCACAAGGTGCTAACGTATATTAGCCCTGATGATCAGACGCTGATGAAGGATGAGGTTGATGACTTCGAAAGTGCGTTTAGCCAACACGGCGAGCTACCTCAAGGAGCGCTCCACGGCGACTTGTTCCGTGACAACACGCTGTTTGAGGGCGACCAGTTAGGCGGCATCATCGATTTTTACAATGGTTGCACAGGTGATTTGCTGTTTGACCTGGCCATTGTCATTAACGATTGGGCAACTAATGAAGATGGCACCCTAAACGCTGATCGTTATGAGGCCATTCTTAGCGCTTACCAGGCGCGTCGCCCTCTCACTGCGGATGAGCGCGCACTATGGCCGATCATGCTACGCATGACCGCGTTGCGATATTGGCTATCGCGCCTGCTGGTCGTTTATGTTGCCCCCCCTGCCCATGACCTAACGCCTCATGACCCTGAGCGTTTTCGGACCATTTTAAAAGCGCGCATTGCATTTGGCGCACTACCGCTCCCAGAGGTTTCTTGATGATTGAATCGGTGACCACCAGCACCCCGGCTTTGCGCGCCCGACGCACATGGAATATCGACCAATGGGGTAGCGGCTACTTTGACGTGGATGACCACGGACATGCGTTGGTTCGTCCGCTAGGCAGCGACGCTGAGGGCCCAGCCCTACCGCTTAGTGGGCTTGTTCGCCAGCTGCAAGCTGCAGGGCTACGGTTGCCGGTGTTAGTCAGGTTTAGCGATATTCTGCACGACCGAGTAGAGCAGCTGTGCGGTGCATTTGATGTCGCGATGCAGGATATCGACTACCAGGGCGGCTATACGGCGGTTTATCCGATCAAGGTAAATCAGCAGCGCCGCGTGGTAGAAGAAATACTCGCTACCTCCGAACGTGGCAATGGCCGTGTTGGATTGGAAGCCGGTAGTAAACCAGAGCTATTGGCAGTATTGGCGCTGTCTGATGGCGGCTCCTCGCTTATCGTCTGTAATGGGTATAAAGACCGTGAATACGTGCGCCTAGCGCTGCTGGGTGAAAAGCTAGGGCACCGCGTTTACCTGGTAGTAGAGAAGCTTTCAGAGCTGGAGCTTATTTTAGAAGAGGCTCGTGAGCTGGACGTCACACCGCGCATTGGTTTGCGGGCACGGCTGGCATCAGTAGGCAAAGGCAAGTGGCAAAATACGGGGGGCGAGAAGTCGAAGTTTGGCCTGACCGCTAGCCAAATTCTTGACGTAGTCGCGACCTTGCGCACTCAAAATGCGTTAGAAAGCTTACAGCTGGTGCACTTCCACCTCGGCTCGCAAATTGCCAATGTTCGCGATATTCAACGTGGCCTGAGGGAGTGCGCCCGTTTCTATCAAAACTTGATGAACCTGGGTGCGCCGATTGATACCGTCGATGTTGGCGGTGGTTTAGGAATCGACTATGAAGGCACTCGTTCACGCAGCTACTGCTCGGCCAACTACTCTATGCAGGAGTATGCGCGTAACGTGGTTAGCGCCTTTGCCCAACTGTGTCAGGAAGCTAACCTTCCCCAGCCTCACCTGATTAGCGAATCAGGCCGCGCCCTCACGGCTCATCATGCGGTGTTGATCACTAATGTGATTGGCGAAGAGCGCGTTAATGATATCCCCCCAGAGCGCTCCTCCCAGGAAGACCCCCAGGTAGAAGCACTCTGGCGGGTTTTTGAGCAGTTAGCCGAGAGCCAAGAGCCTCGCGTTCTGGTGGAAGCTTGGCATGATCTTCTGCAGGCGGTGAGTGAGTTGCAAGACCGCTTCGTACTGGGATTAAGTAATATCAATGCCCGCGCCGAAGGCGAGCGGCTCTATATGGCTGCCTGTGCACGCTTACGCGGACAGCTCGACACCCGTAACCGCGCCCACCGGGAAATTATGGATGAGCTCGCCGAAAAGCTGGCCGATAAGCTGTTCGTCAACTTCTCACTCTTCCAGTCGGTGCCGGACGTTTGGGGAATCGAGCAGATTTTCCCCGTGCTGCCGCTCAGCGGGTTAGACAAAGCGCCCACCCGTCGCGCGGTTATTCAGGACATCACCTGCGACTCTGATGGCCGTATCGATAGCTACGTGGATGGCCAGGGCGTGGAAAGCACATTACCGCTGCCTGAGTGGCCCACTGAAGATGAACGCTGGCTAGGTTTTTTTCTAGTCGGTGCTTATCAAGAAATACTGGGCGACCTGCATAACCTATTCGGCGATACCGACTCGGTAGATGCAGCACTTGGTGACGATGGCCAATGGGTGCTTTCGAACCTTCAGGCGGGCGACACCGTGGCCGACGTGCTGGCTTACGTCAACTTTGATGCACGGATATTAAAGCAGAAACTAACCGAGCAGCTAGTGACCAGCGGCTTTTCTGCCGAAGAGCAAGCCCACTTTGCCACCAGCCTAAGCGACGGTCTTGAAGGCTATACTTACCTAGAGTAGCCACGAGCTAACGCTATTCGCCAAGAGAAAAGGCCATCGACAGTGTCGATGGCCTTTTCAGTTAGCGTGGTGTCATACTCTTGATTACTCCACCACGCGTGTAGTGACCTCTAAGCCGCCGGTCAACGTCAAACGCAGCGACGCACCACGGGGCAGTACGCCAACGCCTGCTGGCGTGCCTGTCAAAACAACATCGCCCGGCTCCAGGGTGAAGTGATGACTCATCTCTGCCACCAGGGTCGGAATCGCAAAGATCATATCTGCGCCCTCACCATGCTGACGCTCTTCCCCGTCGATTTCCAACGAAAATGCCAATGCATTCCAGTTGGGCACACGGCTGAGCGGCAAAAACGATGATAAGGGGCAAGCACCATCGAACGCCTTAGCAATTTCCCAGGGGTAGCCCTTCTCTTTCAGCTGGGTTTGCACATCACGCAGCGTTAAATCCATCGCCAACCCAATGCCAACAATGGCGCGCTGCGCTTCATCTTTGGTGGCGTGAGTGAGCGTTTCACCTACCAAAAGTGCAAGCTCCACCTCGTAATGAACATCACCCCGCGAAAATGGCGGGTCAAGCGGCTTGGTTATATCCACCACGCTAGTGGAAGGCTTAATAAACAGCAGTGGCTCACTAGGAACCGGATTATCCAGCTCCTTAGCATGATCGGCATAGTTACGACCGACGCATACAACTTTACCCAGCGCGTGGGGAAATTCCTGGCCATCAGTAAACTGTGGAACAAAACGCATGGCGGGTATTCTCCTTCTCATTATGCGTGCCGCATTCGCAACGACAGGCGCAACAGTCTACCCTAGCTATGCGCATGTTCCACAATCTCATCGCAATTTTTCGCTCTCCCGTCTACGAAAACTGACCGCGCGTAACGATTAGCCACTCAATCCCCCTGCGAATACAGAGCAACACGCTAACCAGCAGTAAGAGTGGGTTAGCGGTAGGCCTTTGTGTGGGAAAAGCGCTTTGTATATGCATTAGGTTTTCAAACGCACACGAAAAAGCCGCCCTTTCGGACGGCTTCATCTATGTCTCTAACGCTTTGCTTTTCAACCACTTTAAGTGGTGCCGACACCAGGAGTCGAACCCGGGACCTACTGATTACAAGTCAGAAGCTAGCATTCAAACCGAAGCAAAACGTGCAATCAGGAATAATTTTTAAAATGGTGGGGGTATATGTCCACCAGCCAGCAACTTCTATAGTAGAAATCCATTAACTT
>SKHS01000285.1 GCA_007116835.1 Halomonas sp. | reverse complement strand
GGCTGACGCCTAAATCCCGGGAAAGCTGCACTTCCGAAAGCCGCTCACCGGGTAAAAAGTGTTGCTGGATAATCGCTTGCGTCAAATAGTCGGCCACCTGTTCAACAAGGTTTTGCTGTTGAATAAAAGCGCCGGGAGCCGCTGCTGAAGGGGCCATAGTGTCTACTCTTATAGCGTGTTACGTGCTTTTAGTATGACGCAAAAAAGCGCTCTGTCGATGAACGATTGCCGACTGTCGACAGTTTTACAAACCACTGCTATGTTCAAAAAGGTCTCGCATCACGACCACAACAACGATCTATAACGGCAACTCATAACAACGATCTATCACAACAATCACAACTGGGCTGTTTTGTATCACGCCTCGCTCGCCTAACGACAACGTAACTCTATTACGTGCTAATAACCGAGGAGCAGGAAACATGAAGACACCACTGGCTTTGGCAATTTCCGCTGCAGCATTCGCTTTTTCGTCGGCCGCTCTATCAGACGACCCAAAACAAGGCGGCACTGTTAACACCATTATTCAACCAGAACCACCAGGTTTAGTGCTGGGGATGGTGCAAAACGCCCCTACACGCACCGTGGCAGGCAATATCTATGAAGGGCTGCTGCGCTATACCACTGACCTGGAACCGGTGCCGCAGCTGGCTGAGTCATGGGACGTCAGCGACGATGGCCGCACCTATACTTTTCATCTGCGTGAAGACGTCACCTGGCACGACGGTGAGCCCTTCACCGCTGACGACGTGGTATTTTCTGCCGATGTTTTCCACCGCGAGTTGAACCCCAGCGCGCGGGCAGTCTTACTGCACGTGGAAAGCATCGAAGCAACGGATGACCACACCGTTGTATTTACCTTAACCGAGCCCTTCGGCCCGTTCCTGATCTCCTTTGAGGCAGGCACCTTTACCATGGTGCCTAAGCACTTGTATGTGGACACCGACTTCCGCAATAACGAGCACAACGATCACCCCATTGGCACAGGCCCTTTCAAGTTTGCCAACTGGGATCGCGGCACTGTCATTGAGCTGGTTAAAAACGAAGACTATTACGAAGACGGGCTTCCCTATCTGGACGGCGTGAACTGGCACATCATCCCCGATGGCGGCTCCCGCGCAGTTGCCTTCGAGAATGGCACCATTGATGTACTGCCCAGTGGTACCGTCGAGAACTTCGATATTCCGCGCTTATCCGCCATGGATAACGTCTGTATGACGGAAGAAGGACACGAGTACTTCAGCCCCTTCGCCATGCTGTGGATGAACAACCGCGAAGGACCCACTGCCGACAAACGCTTCCGCCAAGCGGTGATGTATGCCATGGATCGTGAGTTTGCCAAAGATGTGCTGTGGAATGGCTTAGGCAATGTGCCGCTCTCGGCCTTTGGTTCCAACGCCCGTTTCCAGCATGACGGCTTAGACCCCTACGACCACAACCCAGACCGCGCGCGTGAGCTGTTGGAAGAAATGGAGTACGACGGTGAAGAAATTACCATTCTGCCACTTCCTTACGGCGAAACGTGGACCCGCTGGGCAGAAGCCGTGCAACAGAACCTGCGTGAGGTGGGTATTAACGTAAGAACCCAAGCCACCGACGTGGGCGGCTGGAACCAGCGCTTGGGCGACTGGGATTACGATCTCGCCTTTACCTATCTGTTCCAGTATGGCGACCCAGCCCTGGGCATTTCACGCACCTACCTTTCCGATAACATTGCCAAGGGCTCGCCCTGGAACAACGTACAGGGCTACGAAAACGAGCGGGTCGACGAGCTGTTTAACGCCGCGGCCACGGCTTTCCCTGATGAAGAGCGCGAAGCGTTATACCGCGAAGTGCAGGAGATTCTGCACGAAGACGTGCCTGTCGGCTGGCTAATGGAGCTGGGCTTTCCCACTCTTTACCGCTGTGACGTACAAGACCTCGTGACCTCCGGCGTGGGTGTTAACGATGGCTTCAAAGATGCTTGGCTAGACCGCTAGTTTTAGCCACAGCCACACCCAGGTAGCGCCAGCTACCTGGGTGCTTCAGCCATGTCATGAAGGTATCGGTCAGGAAGGTGTCTATGGTTTACGCTCGCTTGATAGTAATGCGGCTATTGAAGGCCGTTATCGTACTGTTTCTTATCGTTATTTTTAACTTTTTCCTGATTCAGATGGCTCCCGGCGACCCGGCCGCTATTTTGGCTGGGGAAGCCGGTGCCACTGACCAGGAGTTTCTTAATCAGTTGCGCGAACGTTTTGGCCTGGATCAGCCTCTCTATGTGCAGCTGTGGCGCTATGTATCGGGCATCGCCATGCTCGATTTTGGTTACTCCTACCGCTTGGGCGTCCCCGTCTTTGATCTCATCATGTCTCGGCTTCCTGCCACGCTGCTGCTAACGGGCACGGCGTTTGTTCTTTCGTTAGTGCTGGGTATTGTTGCTGGTTCCATGGCGGCGGCGCGGGTTAAAAAGCCCTCTGGCTCGCTAATTATGGCGCTGGCCTTAGTGTTTTATGCCACGCCCTTGTTTTGGGTAGCACTGATGTCGGTGGTGGTGTTTTCTGTCTACCTCGGCTGGCTCCCCGCCTATGGCCTTTACACCGTTGGCGCGGGCCACACAGGCTTTGCGCTGGCACTGGATGTTGCCAAGCACTTGATCCTGCCTGCCACCACGCTAGCACTATTTTTCATGGCGATTTATACCCGCATGACGCGTACTTCAATGCTCGACGCAGCCCAACAGGATTACGTCAAAACTGCCCGCGCAAAGGGCTTAAAGCCCGGCGTCATTCAGCGCCGACATATTCTTCGCAATGCCCTACTACCGATTATCACCCTAGCAGGCCTGCAAGCAGGCCAAATGGTCGGCGGCGCGATTCTGACAGAAACCGTGTTTGCCTGGCCGGGTATTGGACGCCTAATGTTTGAAGCGCTTCAACAACGGGATTACAACCTGCTACTGGGTATTTTCTTCTTCTCAGCCGCGTTGGTGATTGTCTTCAATATCCTAACCGATTTGGTTTACCACTTAGCCGATCCGCGTATCAAGGGGGCCTCATGAGCTTCTTCGCACGCTTTGCTCAGAACCGCGGCGCCCTGGTAGGGCTGATTATTCTGCTGTTGATTATCACCATGGCGATTCTTGCACCGCTGCTATTTCCTGAGTCTCCCTGGCGCATGGTCCAGCGGCCCTTTTTGCCGCCGCTTTCCCAAGAGGGCTTCCCACTGGGCACCGACACCATGGGACGCAACGTTGCTGCCGGTTTGATGCATGGCGCCTGGGTGTCGCTGTTGATTGGCTTGGTATCCACCAGCGTGGCCCTGCTGATTGGTGTGCCACTGGGGGCGATTGCGGGCTACTACGGGGGCCTGATTGACGACATCTTGATGCGCTTTACCGAGTTCTTTCAAACCATCCCCAACTTTGCTCTGGCGATTGTGCTGGTAGCCATTATGCAGCCAAGCGTCACCTCTATTGTGCTGGC
>SKHS01000190.1 GCA_007116835.1 Halomonas sp. | reverse complement strand
GTGGTCGGTGACCAGTAGCACGTAGCCAAGCTGGGCTATTTGTCCATAGAGCTGATCGACCCCGGCGCGGGCGACATGCAGTAACTCGTCAACAGACTCGCGGTGCTCAATCAGGGTTTGCTGAGGCACTACCCGTGCTGGGCGTGGGTGAGTGGGGTCTAGCTGATAGTCATTTAGGCAGCGCAGCCAGGAACGACGAATGGTGGCCTGTGCAGGTAAGCAGGGGGCGTCTAGCCCTTCACCGAGCTGAAAAATATGCTCGATATGTCGGCGCTGTTCAGACTGAAGCTGTGTAGTTGTCTGAAACTGTTTAGTGGCGTGCGTGTGATGCAGCATGGCGTTACTCATTGGGCGCTGTTGTTATTGTTCTTTTAGCCTATGCGCTTTGCCCCCAGAGTCAACGTGGGCTGCTTACGCCGTTAGTCGTGCGTTACACCTGTAACGTTTAGCTGTAAACAGCGTGACAGGTGTACGACTCTTTCGCTGTCTTATCTGTTTGTCTGCATGTAAATAAATTATATATTTTTCAATTGCTTATTTTTTATATGGTTGGTTTGGCACGGCGGCTGCTATGTATTGGGTGTATCACCGTTAACTCAACAATAACAACTGCACATGGGGTACCCGCTATGTCAACGATAAAGGCACAAGGCCCGCAAGCCGCCACGGCAACTGTTCAAGGGTGGCTTCGCGATTTTGATGCTGCTCTTCAAGGCCAGGATGTTGAGCGCGTGCTGTCTCTGTTTGGAGACGAGTGCTACTGGCGCGACTTTCTTACCTTCACCTGGAATTTAAAAACTTGCGAAGGCAAAGATGACATTCAGGCCATGCTCAATGCCACGCTCAATAACGCACAGCCTACGGATTGGCAGTTAGACGGCGAAGCCACTGAAAATGGCGACATCTATGATGCGTGGTTTACTTTCAAAACAGCGGTTGCCAGTGGTAAAGGCTATTTGCGTCTTAAAGAAGGCAAGTGTTGGACGCTGTTAACCACCATGCAAGCGCTGAATGACTACCCTGAGCAGTGCAATCACCATCGCCCAAAAGGGGCCGAACACGGTGCCAATAAGCAGCGTGAAACGTGGTTAGAGTCACGGCAGCGTGAAGAAGCTGAGCTTGGCTACACTCGTCAGCCGTATTGCGTGATTATTGGCGGCGGCCAGGGTGGCATTGGCTTAGGCGCACGGCTAAGGCAGCTGGGCGTGCCAACAATCATCATTGAGCGAAACGAGCGCGCGGGGGACTCCTGGCGTAACCGCTATAAGTCGCTCTGCTTGCACGATCCAGTGTGGTATGACCACCTTCCCTATATTCCCTTCCCAGATAACTGGCCTGTGTTTGCCCCTAAAGACAAAGTGGGCGACTGGTTGGAAATGTACACAAAAGTGATGGAGCTCAATTATTGGAGTTCCACTGAGTGTCAGAATGCTAGCTATGACGAGGCCGCAGGGGAGTGGGTGGTTAAGGTTAAGCGCAACGGCGAGGAGATCACGCTACGACCCAAACAGTTAGTGATGGCTACCGGTATGTCTGGGATGCCCAATGTGCCGACATTTCCAGGGGCGGAAAGCTTTGAAGGTGAGCAGCAGCACTCTAGCCAGCACCCAGGGCCGGATGCCTATAAAGGCAAGAAATGTGTCATCGTGGGCTCTAATAACTCGGCCCACGATATTGCCGCAGCGCTGTGGGAGCACGACGCTGATGTCACCATGCTGCAGCGTTCATCGACCCATATTGTGAAGTCGGATTCGCTGATGGAAGAGGTGCTAGGGCCGCTTTATTCGGAAGAGGCGGTGGCAAGTGGGTTAACCCATGAAAAAGCCGATCTGGTGTTTGCCTCGATTCCTTACAAGGTGCTGCCAGATTTTCAGCGCCCCGCCTTTGAGGCGATTAAAAAGCGTGATGCCGAGTTTTATCAGAAGCTTGAGAGCGCAGGCTTTATGCTTGATTTCGGTGACGATGAATCGGGGCTGTTTTTGAAGTATTTGCGCCGTGGTTCAGGCTATTACATTGATGTAGGGGCTTGCGATTTGGTCGCCAGTGGCGACATCAAACTGCGCAGCGGCGTGGGTATCGAACGCATTAACCCACACTCCATCACGCTGACAGATGGCAGCGAGCTTGAGGCTGACCTGATTATCTATGCCACCGGTTATGGCTCGATGAATGGCTGGGCGGCACGGCTTATTTCTCAAGAAGTGGCCGATAAAGTCGGCAAGTGTTGGGGGTTAGGTTCCGACACCACTAAAGACCCCGGTCCATGGGAAGGTGAGCTGCGCAATATGTGGAAACCCACTCAGCAAGAGGCACTGTGGTTCCATGGCGGCAACCTACACCAGTCGCGGCACTACTCACGCTATTTGGCGCTACAGTTAAAAGCACGCATGGAAGGGCTAGACACCCCTGTCTATGGCTTGCAGCCAGTTCATCACAGAGCATAAGAGAAGGAGTAGCAAATGAGTGAGTCAACCATGCAGGCAGCGGTTTGGTACGCAGCGAAAGACCTTCGTGTTGAGCAAATGCCAATACCAACGATTAACGACCCTCATGAGGTAAAGGTCAAAGTAGCGGCGTGTGGTATTTGTGGTAGCGATTTGCATGAGTACGCTGCCGGGCCGATTTTTATTCCAGTCGATAAACCACACCCCATTAGCGGTGAACAAGCACCGATTATTATGGGTCATGAATTCGCCGGTGAAGTGGTTGAGATAGGTGACAACGTAACGCGGGTGAAAGTGGGGGATCGCGTTGCCATAGAGCCGATTCTTTCACCCAATAAGGATGGCGCTTATCAAATGGAGCGCTATAACCTCACGCCGCTATTGGGCTTTCATGGCCTTTCCGGCGGCGGCGGTGGCTTCTCGGAGTTCACCGTAATGGGTGAGCACATGGTACATAAGCTGCCGGATGACCTCAGCTTCGAACAAGGGGCACTCGTGGAACCCGCGGCGGTTGCCTTACATGCGGTGCGCCAAAGCAGTTTAAAAGCGGGAGATAGCGCGGCAGTGTTTGGCGCAGGCCCAATTGGGTTAATGACCATTGAAGCGCTGAAAGCTGCGGGTGCCGCTCAAATTTACGCCGTTGAAGTCGCGCCTTCACGTAAAGCCAAAGCTGAAGCACTTGGTGCAATTGTGGTTGACCCGCAGCAAGAAGATGCCGTGGAGAAACTGCAAACGTTAAGCAATGGCGGCGTTGACGTGGCGTTCGAGGTGACCGGGATTCCGGCAGTGCTGAACCAGTCGTTGCATAGCACCCATGAAGGCGGCGAAGTCATTGTGGTGAGTATTTGGGAGGGAGAGGCAAGCTTCCAGCCAAATGACCTAGTCATTAAAGAGCGCACCATGAAAGGGATTATTGCCTATCGCCATGTTTATCCGGCGGTGATGGCACTCATGCAGCGCGGCTACTTCCGCGCTGAAGATATGGTGACTCAACGCATCCCGCTAGCAGATATTGTCGAGGAGGGGTTT
>SKHS01000170.1 GCA_007116835.1 Halomonas sp. | reverse complement strand
CAACGTCCCACCGGGTGCGCAAGGTAAAAGAAGAACGCTACTCGTTTCCGCTGTTTTTCGCCTGCGATTACCATACCGAGGTCTCGCCGCTACCTGCATTAGTCAAGCGTCATGGTCAGGCTAACTATGCGTCGCTAAAAGCAGGCGACCACCTTTACGCGCAAACCATCCAAACTTTCCGCTACCTGCGTGAGCGTCTAGCGAAAGGCGACATCACACTTCCAGAGGGCGCTCGTGAAGTCGGTAGCCTAGGCCAGCACGGCAAGCACAAAGAGCAGCAAAACGAGGCGCCAAAGCGATGAGCGCTCCACTACCAGCAGTTGCCAATCGCTATCGAGGCGTTTGGCAGCGAACGCTATATGCCGAGCCAGCCACGTCGCCTTACCAACAGGCCGATACTATCTCACGGGTTTTCTGGCTGCAGGGCCAGTACTGGCATGCCGACCTGCGTTTACCGGCAACGCTACCTGATTTTTCGGGCATCACGTGCTTAACCTCATGCGACCACGCCCAGCTTGAATGGCTAGCAAGTCTTAGCGCTTTTGCAGGCATTACCCAGATTGAAGGCGAACTGTGTACGTGGCACCGCTATCAGGACCTTTGCCCTGGCTTAGAGCGGGATGTGGGCCTACTGCGCTGGATTGACGATGACACGCTGGAAGAGCGCCATCCTACCGGGCGCTATGTGGAGCACTGGCAACGGCTTACTAGCGACATCCCCAAGGAGACAGTGCGCACCGACAAACGGGGGCAACTTTGCTGGCTGCAGCTTGGCGACTACGCCATGGCGATTACTCCACGCCCTGCAAACATACGTGCAGATACCTTGTTTACGCCTTTAAACCGCTTAGCTGATGAGACTCTGCGCTGGCGCGCTAGCCTGTGTTTTGACTTCTTACAGCGCACCCAGGCGGGTTGGCAAGTTGTGCTTTCTACGCAGCCTTGGCGAGAAGGTTGGAAATATGACAACGGTATCAACCTACCCCACCCTTCGCGCGTCATACAAGCCTCATTAAGGAACCCACAATGACACTTCCGATTTCACTCGATATTGCTAGCCTACACACCGCCTATCGCAGCGGTGAATTAACGCCGTCTGACCTAATCGATCAATTACTGGCAGCGGCTGACGCCTATGGCCACGATGCGGCTTGGATTACCCGTTTAACCCGTGAACAGTTAGCCCCTTACCTGCAGCGCCTAGAAGGCGAATCACCTGAGTCGTTGCCGCTATACGGCATCCCTTTTGCGCTTAAAGACAACATTGATCTTGCGGATATACCGACAACAGCAGGCAGCCCGGCATTTGCCTATACGCCATCAGAAAGTGCGTTTGTGGTACAGCAGTTAATCGCTGCAGGCGCTATCCCCATGGGTAAAACTAACTTAGATCAGTTTGCGACTGGCTTAGTGGGCGAGCGGGCGCTGGAGGTTTATGGCACGCCCGCTAATGCCTTTGATCCCACCTTGGTGCCGGGTGGTTCCAGCAGCGGCTCAGCAGTGGTGACGGCGGCGGGCATGGTCAGCTTTGCACTGGGCACCGACACGGCCGGTTCTGGACGGGTGCCCGCCTGCTTCCACAACCTTTATGGCGTTAAACCCAGCCTCGGGCTGCTTAGCACCCGCGGCGTCGTGCCCGCCTGCGCCACGCTGGATACGATCAGCCTATTTACGCTTACCGCCGACGATGCGGCCAACGTGCTCGGCATTACCGCCGCTTATGATGATCAGTGCGCCTGGTCAAAACGCGTTGACTTTGCCATTCACGGTAAGCGTTATGGCAAAGCACCGGCAGCGTTCCGCTTTGGCGTGCCGCTAGAAGCGCAGTGGCAAACCGATGCGGCGTATACCCAGGGTATGCACCTAGCAATGGCAGAGTTGGAAGCTATTGGCGGTGAAAAAGTCGAGCTAGACTGTTCACCCTTATTGGCAGCAGCGCGCTTACTTTACGAAGGCCCTTGGGTCGCTGAGCGCTATCATGTGATTCGTGAGCTGATGCAGAGCCACCCCGATGCCGTGCATCCCGTCACCTTCCAAATCACCCAGGGGGGAGCAACACCGCTGGCGGTGGATGCGTTTGATGCGCGCTATCAACTTGCTGAGTACAAACGCCAAGCCGACGCGTTAATCCGCCACGTGGATGTCATGCTTTCCCCCACGACCGTCACGCACCCTAGCAAAGCAGAGGTAGCGGCAGACCCCATTGGCGTAAACTCGCGCCTGGGCACCTGGACCAACTTTATGAACTTGCTCGACTACAGCGCACTTGCCGTACCCGTCGGCTTTAGCGAGCGCGGCCTACCCATTGGCGTTACCCTGTTTGGTCCAGCATTGGCTGATTTGGAGTTACTCTCCTTTGCTCGCGCCCTTGAACAGCGCCTTATGCTGCCGTTAGGCGCCACCGACCACCCGCATCCGCCATTAGCGGAGCTCTCCATCGCCGCCCAAGATGGCAGCATGGAACTGGTGGTATGCGGTGCACACCTGCAGGGCTTAGCGCTTAACCACCAGTTGACCCAGCGGGGCGGCACCTTGGTCAGCGTCACCCACAGCGCACCGCGCTATAAACTGTTTGCACTGGCGGGTGGGCCCCCTAAACGCCCTGCAATGCTACGTGATGACAATGGCCAAGCCATTGAAGTGGAGGTTTGGCGCCTGCCTATCGAAACCCTCGGTAGCTTCTTGGCAGGTATTCCCGCCCCGCTCGGCTTAGGTCAGGTAGAACTTGCCGACGGCAGCTGGAAATGCGGCTTTATCTGCACCGCAGGCGCGCTCAATGAAGGCGGAGAAGCAGAGGAGATCACTCAGTTTGGCGGCTGGCGAGGGTGGTTGGCGAGCCAAGCATAACGCTGGCCTAGCAGGTTCATGCAGGCACATGGTGCCAACGGGCCTGCTTAACCCCGAGCCTTCGCATGCCTATGCGCTGGGCAGACGCAGGTGCTGGCAGCGCCTGTTGTGCTTCCAGACGCACCAGTCGAGAATCAAACGGTTCATGAGAAGCCGCGGCCGATAGCAGCCCTGCGATGACTATCGCGGTAAACGCTATGAGCTGCCAAGGCCGCATTTTCACCTACTCCAGCGAGCTGGTCATTGTTGGATTAACCCAACGTATCTACTGTTACGTTCGCCGCTACAGGCTGAGTAGAGTGGTGGCGATTAATTGCGCTAAGCACCCCTTTCATCGACGCACTGGTGATGCTCTCGTCGGTACCCACGCCAAACACCGCTTTGCCATCAATGCGCACTTCGACATAGGCAATTGCTTCAGCATCCGCGCCTTGGCCACGGGAATGCTCATGGTAGTCAATAATTTCCACATCATGACCGCTGGCGACCAATACTTTAATAAAGGCTGCCAGTGGACCATTGCCCTCGCCCGTTAATGTTTGCCGTTCACCGTTATTTTCCAATACGGCCTCTAGCACTACTTTAGGGCTGTCCGGTTCTGATGAGAGGCGATGGTTGATTAGCGTCAGCGGCGCAT
>SKHS01000223.1 GCA_007116835.1 Halomonas sp. | reverse complement strand
GCGGCTCACCAGAGCCTGCTACGCCACCTACGGTGCTAATATGCACTTGATTAACGACCCCTGCGACTGGCGAGCGGATGGTGGTGCGTGCCACCTGATCCGCTCGGCCGGGGAGCGTCTTTTGTAGCTCTGCGACCTGTGAGGTTGCTTCGGCCAGTTGAGCGAGCGCATCGGCTTCAAAGGCATTACGAGCGGCTGCTTTGCGGTCTTCAATTTCAGCGATGGAGGATTCAGCGCGGGCAACGGCACTTTGTTGTCGGGCTACCTCGCCGCGCAGTTCGTTGAGCGATTGACGTACTCGCAGCAGCGAGGTTTCTGGTTCAATACCGCGCTGGGCCAGTGGCTGAATAATGGCCAGCTCTCGTTCGGCAAGCTGCACGCCGGAACGGGCGGTGCTTAACGCGGCTTCAAGCTCCGCTTTTTCCTGACGGCGCTGATAGCCCTGCTGTTCTAATACTTGAAGTTCGGCGCTTAGCTCCAACTGCCGCCCATGAAACAGGCGGGTTTCGCTCGCAGCCACGCTAGGTGCGCTTTGGCTGAGTGCATCATCGAGTGCCAGCGGCGTTTGGTTGATTTCGGCTTCCAGGCGTTGCAAGCGCAGTTGTAACGAACGCAGGCGCTGTAAGCTCTCTTCGTAGTCGCCTTCCAGCGTGCCGCCACTAAGCACCATCAGCGTGTCGCCTTGTTCGACCGTATCCCCTCGGCGTACGTTAATCTCGGTTACCACGCCGCCTTCCAGGCTTTCTACTACTTGCAGGCTGCGCGAGGGCACGACTTTGCCTTGCCCTCGGGTCACTTCGTCCACCTCCGTGAGATAAGCCCACAAGAAGCCAATCAGTAAAAAGCCAATAATGGTGAGCAGGAGTAGGCTGCTAGCAATTGGCCGCTTGGTGCGGCCATGGCGTACAAAGTGTTCAAAATCAAGCTGGGACGTCGGGCGGCTCACAATGCTGTTCCTTCACGCGTGCGGTGGGGCGCTGCTTCAACGGGGCGCATCACCTGGGCCTTGGGGCCATCGGCAATAATCTGGCCTTGATCAACAATAATCACCCGATCAACCAGCGCAAGCAGGCTGGTACGGTGCGTCACGACGACCAGCGTTTGCGACTGGCTAGCGGCTTTCAGCCGTGCGATCACCTCTTTTTCAGTTTGAATATCCATTGCACTGGTTGGCTCATCCATCAGCAACATCGGTGGGGCTCCCAGCAGCGCGCGGGCAAGGCAGATGAGCTGCCGCTGACCACCGGAAAGCCCTTCACCGCGCTCACCAATGGGCATGTCGTAGCCCTGGGGGTGGCGGGCGATAAAGTCGTGGGCACCAGCCAGTTTGGCGGCCTGGAGAATGTGTTCATCGGTGGGGTGGTGGGCACCAATCGCAATATTCTGGCGAACGGTGCCGGAAAACAGCCACGCTTCCTGCAGCACGCTGCCAATGTTGTGACGTAAATCCGCAGGGTCGATTTGGCGAATATCGGTGTCGTCTACTAGTACCGCGCCTTTTTCGGGCGGGTAAATACCGAGCAGTAGCCGTGCCAGGGTGCTTTTACCGGAACCCACGCGGCCCAGTAGCGCAACCTTCTCCCCAGGCTCGATCGTCAGGTTGATATTGGCCAGTGCTGCAGTGGTTTGCTCTGGGTAGCGGAAGCTCACATCGTGCAGGCTGATTTTGCCTTCTAGAGAAGGGCGGCTTAAGTAGTGACGGCCAGCGGGGCGCTCGGAAGGCATATTCATTAGCTGGTCGAGCGCGCGGTAAGAGGTACGGGCTTGGTTAATGCGGGTCATGGTTTGAGCCAGCTGCGCCAGCGGCGCGAGCGCCCGGCCGGTGAGAATCACACAGGCAATCATTGCACCCATGGAAATCACCCCGTCACCGACTAAAAACACCCCATACACCACAATGCTCACCTGAGCGGCTTGCTGGGCGAGCGCGGTGGCATTCAGAGCAAACTGTTGAATAGCGCGGCCTTTACGACCCACGTTAGATTGCTGCTGAACGCTCTCTTCCCAGCGTTGGCGAATCATTGGCGCAGCGCCACTGGCTTTAATGGTTTCCAGCCCTGCTACGGCCTCAATCAGCACGCCCTGCTTGGAACGACTCTCTTCGAAGGCTTGGCCGGACAGGCGTTTAAGAAAGGGCTGTACTGCCAGGCCAATCAGCAGTACCAACGGCACGGCAATCAGCGGCACCATAAAAAGCGGACCCCCAATCAGATAAATCACGCCGATAAACAGGAAGATAAACGGCAAATCGACGAGCGCTACCAGCGATGCCGAGGCGAAGAAATCGCGCAGCGACTCAAATTCTCGCAGGGTGTTGGCAAACCCACCGGTAGAGCCCCGCTTGGCACTCATTTGTAGGTTGAGTACATGGTCAAAAATGCGCCTGCCCATGCGCAGGTCAGCTTCTTGTCCCGCCCGTTCAATAAACAGTTGGCGCAACGTTTTTACTGCAAAATCAAACAGCAATGCGATACTCACACCCACGGTTAGCGCGACGAGCGATTCAATGGCCTCGTTGGGCAATACGCGGTCGTAAACCACCATAATAAACAGTGAGGTGGCTAGCCCAAGGAAGTTGGTTAGCGCAGCGGCAATCACCACTTGGGTGTACACCCAACGATTAGATGATAGGGCGCTCCAAAACCAGTGGCCGCCTTGTATGGCCGGCTCGCTATTCAGGGTTACCGGCCGGTAGCGGGCGCGCACTGCAATCAGGTGGCCAATGTACTCTGCTTGCAGGGCACTTAACGCGGTGTCGACCGGCTGTTTGCCTAATGCCGGGTCAAACAGTGCAAAACGCTCATCATCAATGCGCTCAATGATGACCACGGCGCGCCCGTTTTTTAGCAGCGCGACCGCTGGCAGCAGCGAGTTCCCCAGCGTTGCCAGGGCATGTTCACCCAGCGCAGCGACCATGCCGTGACGCTCGGCAGCATCAATAAAGCCGTCGGGAGTGAGCGGGGTGTGTGCGCCTACCCGTTGGGCGCGCACAGCCGCTTCTGAAACCGGTAGCTCAAGCCGAGCCGCCACAAAGGTCAGGCATTGCTCAAGGGCATCTGTGGGCGGATTAGCGGCGTTCAAGGTGAATCTCCATCACATCGAGTAGCTGCCCGGTTACCGCAAGTTGCTGAAAGCTAGCTTGCTCCCAGCGCACACGGCGATTGATTAGCTCTAGCGCGGCTTGGAACAGATCCCGCTGGGCGTCCAGCAAATCGTTAATACTGCTTCTCCCTACGGCGAACTGATCGCGGTAGGCCAGTAGCGCTTCTTCTTCAGCAGCAAGCGTGGTGGTTTGCGCTTCAAGCTCCGCTAGGCGGGTGCGTGTATCGGTATAGGCAGAGCGCACTTCCCGCTCCAGCTCGCGATGCAAGGCTTGGCGTTCAAATTGGCTCTGCTGCTGACGTTCAACCGCCTGGGCAATGCGCGATGAGGTCGCGCCGCCGCTATAGGGCGTGTAATCAAGGTTAAACAGCAGTGCCACGTCATTATCCGATTCGTT
>SKHS01000157.1 GCA_007116835.1 Halomonas sp. | reverse complement strand
CATTTGGCGTGGGGGCAGCGCTGCAAACGTCTGGCGCGGCGGATGTGTTGGCAGGCGGCGCACTCTCGTTAGTGGCGGGTAATCCCCTGCTGTTGTTAGTAGGCACGTACTTTGTAGTGGCAATACTCACTGAGTTAGTGACCAATAATGCCGCCGCGGTAATTATTTTTCCTATCGTGATGGCAGCAGCGGAAAGCCTGGGGGTTAGTCCAATGCCGTATGTAGTGGCCGTTATGTTTGCTGCTTCGGCAAGTTTTTTAACCCCGATTGGCTACCAAACCAATCTGATGGTGCATGGTCCTGGAGGTTACCGAATCAGCGATTTTCTTCGCGTTGGCGGCGGCTTAAACTTACTAACAGGTGCCATTGCACTGACACTAATTCCTCAGGTGTGGCCTTTTTAAGCGGGCAAATGACTCGCCGAACGCGCCGCTTTGCGCTAGGGTGGCGCTTTTAACGCTAGCAAGGAAAGATGTCATGACAGCCCCAGGCGAACTGATTATTGAACCGCAAAATGGTCAACCCGCCGATGCGTGCGTGTTTATTATGCACGGATTGGGAGCCGACGGGCACGATTTTGAGCCGTTAGTGCCTGCGCTAACGCTGCCCAAAGATGCCCATGTCCGTTTTATTATGCCCCACGCCCCCCGTTTACCTGTCACCATTAACGGCGGCATGGTTATGCCTGCTTGGTACGATATTCTTGCTATGGACTTGGGTCGACGGGTGGACGAGGTTCAGCTCAGAAAGTCTGCTGAGCGCCTCCAGGCGCTGATCCAGGAACAGATAGATCAAGGCATTGATAGCCAGCGCATTATTGTGGCGGGCTTTTCCCAAGGCGGTGCGGTGGCTTACCAGGCAGCACTTTCATTCCCGCAGCCGCTAGGCGGGTTGTTAGCAATGTCGACCTATTTTGCGACGGCCGATAATATCGAGTTAGCCGATGCTAATCGCCAACTAGCGATCGAAGTGCATCATGGCAACTTTGATCCCATTGTGCCTGAAGCCTTGGGGCGTAGCGGTGTCGAACGCTCGAAAGAGATGGGTTATGAGGTTAATTATCGCCAGTACCCAATGGCCCATGCGCTTTGCCCCCAACAGGTAAATGACATTGGTCAGTGGCTTAGCGAGCGGTTAGCGTAGCGCTTCGCACACGACCTGAAGCGGATACCACTAAGCAACGGATAAGCGAAGGCACATGATTGCTTCTTTTGACGTTATACAAAGCGGGTTAGCTCTTGGCTTAGTCGTTGTGGCGTTTGCCTGTTTGTTCGATCGTCATCTGCTGCGAGCAAGTGCGCTATTTGTGCTGTTTGCGCTGCTGATGAGCGTCTCCTGGTGGTACTTGTCGACGCCGTGGTTAGCACTAACCGAGTTAGTGTTAGGCGTGGTGCTCACGGGAGGCAGCTTTTTTTATGCGTTGCGGGCCTTTCCTTCCGCCACGGTTGCTGCCTCTCACGTTGATGGCTCTCGCCATGCTTTATCTCATCGTCTTACCCGTGCACTGCTGGCACTCGCCTGGTGCATGATGATCGGGGTGGCCATCTACTATGTCATGCCTGAAATGACGTACTCTTTTGCTGGGTATCCGTTAATACTGGCGTCTATTGTGATGGCGGCAACCGCGATGGGGGCGTTTGCTCTCCATCGTCATCTGCTGCGCCGCTTGTTGGCGTTTAATATTATGGGGTCAGGTATTTTTATCTTGCTTGCCGGCATGGCAGGAACCGTGCCTGGTGCCCAGTTACTGATTAGTGTGGGGCTGACGATTGCCTGGCTAGGCACCTTGTTAGGGGTGTTGCTGATTCGCCACTTGGTGGTGTTAGAGGGTACCTCAGCACTAGAAGATGAAAGCGACGCTGCGAGGCAGGCGCAATGATAGAGCGCTTTGGCTTGCATGAAAGCACCTTTGAACCGCTGTGGTATACCCACTGGGCGCTCGCGGCAACATTGCTGCTGCCAATACTTGTGGGCCTGCTGGGTGCGCTATGTGCGCCGCGACGACTCTTTCCCGTTGCCTTGGCGTGTTCGCCAATTTTGTTGGCAGGAGCGCTGCTGGTATTGGACTATCAGCAGGCGGGCCTGCTGCGCTGGCAGTGGCAATTGGCAGGTGTAGAGATATCCCTGCGCTTTAACGGCCTAAGTGGCTTAATGCTAATGATTACCCAGTGGGTAGGCGTTGCCGCTGCTCTCTACACGCCTGGTCATCTACGCATCACCCAGCCAGGTGAGCGTGCCCGCTGGCTTTGGCCGCTAATCGGTGTGTTAATCAGTTCACTTTCGTTGATTTGGCTGGCGGCAGATTTACTGACGCTTTACGCTGCCCTTGAGCTAATGGGGTTGGCTGCGGTGGGTATGCTGCTGCTGTCTGGTCAACCTGCCGCGCTCAAAGCGGGAATACGCTATTTGCTGCTGGCGTTAGTCGGGTCTCTTGCCTATTTGCTGGGTGTGGCGCTGCTATTTGGCTATTGGGGAGAGCTTGGGCTGCAGGCGCTGGCTAAGGTAGTAGAGCAGGGCCCTGTTGCCTGGGTGGCAGCAGCGCTGATAGGTGCCGGTTTGGCGCTAAAAGCGGCGCTTTTTCCGCTGCACGGATGGCTAACCCCGGTGCATGAAAATGCCTGGACGCCAGTCAGTGCGCTGCATGCCGCGCTGGTGATTAAAGCCTCGCTGTTTATTTTACTCATGCTGTGGAGCCTGTTGCTTCCAGATACCCTTTGGGCTCCCCGCTTTGTGGCGTGGCTTGGTATGCTGGCAATTGTGTGGGGCGGCGTGGTGGCATGGCGTGCCGAGTCGATTAAAACCTTGGTGGCTTCTTCCACGGTGGGTCAGTTGGGCTACTTAATGGTGGCCTTCCCGCTGTTGCTTGGGCCACGTAATGCGCCGCTTGCCGATGCGTTAGCGTGGGAAGGGTTTTGGCTGCATTTAATGGGGCACTCGTTAGCGAAGGCGGCGATGTTTATGGCCGCAGGAAATCTTATTCTTGCCACCGGTGAAAGCTCGCTAAGAGGTCTTGCGGGTACTAGCCGTCGTTTACCGCTGTCACTGTTAATTTTTGGTATTGCCGCCGTTACGCTGATGGGGCTACCGCCAAGCGCTGGTTTCACGGCGAAATGGCTGCTGCTACAAGCAATGGTGATGACTGAGCAGTGGGTTGCTGTGGCCGCGCTGTTAGCGGGTACACTGCTCACTGCAGCCTATGTATTTCGCGTGTTCCGTTACTCCTTCGATGAAACCGCGCCTCGCCATCAGTACCAGCCGCTGGCGCCAGGCATGGATGTCATCGCTCTCGGATTAGCCTTGGCGGCATTTGCGCTTGGTTTATTAGCTCACCTGCCACTTGCACTCATCCAGGGAGGTGGCGCATGAATGCGGCTTGGCTACCGCTGACGACATTGGCGACCTCGCTGTTGGCAGCGGCAGTAATTTTTCTCCTGCCGGAAGAGGCTCGGCGGCTACGTACCAGCATTAACCTACTGGCTGCTGTCAGTAAAATTATTCTAGTG
>SKHS01000156.1 GCA_007116835.1 Halomonas sp. | reverse complement strand
GTCGGTAATTCTGTCACCATACAAAATAGCTTTGCCGTGGGCATTACGAGCTGCGCGACCAATGGTCTGAATCAGGGAGCGCTCAGCCCGTAAGAAGCCCTCTTTATCCGCATCCAAAATGGCAACAAGCGACACTTCAGGAATATCTAAGCCTTCTCGCAGTAAATTAATACCCACTAACACGTCAAACTTGCCAAGACGCAGATCGCGAATAATCTCAACCCGCTCAACGGTATCAATATCCGAATGTAAATAACGCACGCGTATGCCGTGCTCATCGAAGTAATCGGTGAGATCTTCCGCCATCCGCTTCGTGAGCGTAGTGACGAGCACGCGCTCGCCAACGGCGGTGCGCAAGCCAATTTCTGAAAGCAGGTCATCAACTTGCGTGCTGGCCGGGCGAACCTCAATTTCTGGGTCCAAAAGCCCGGTTGGGCGCACCACTTGTTCAACAATTTGGCTGGCGTGTTCAGCCTCATACTTACTGGGCGTTGCGGAAACAAATATTGTTTGCGGGCAGATAGACTCCCACTCTTCAAACTTCATTGGGCGGTTATCTAGCGCAGAGGGCAGCCGGAAGCCATACTCAACAAGCGTCTCTTTCCGAGAACGGTCTCCCTTATACATGCCGCCCACTTGGGGCACACTGACATGAGACTCATCAATAAACAGCAGCGCATCGTCCGGAAGGTAGTCGAAAAACGTCGGCGGCGGCTCACCAGGAGCGCGGCCTGAAAGGTAACGGGAGTAGTTTTCAATACCGTTGCAATACCCCAACTCTAGCATCATCTCGATATCGTAAAGGGTGCGCTGCTCTAGACGCTGCGCCTCTACTAAACGCTCATGTTTGCGCATCCATTCAAGACGCTCCTTAAGCTCAGCCTTAATGGCATCAATGGCACCTAAAATGGTTTCTCGTGGCGTGACATAGTGCGATTTAGGATAAATAGTCATACGCGGCACGTGGCTACGCACTTCGCCGGTTAATGGATCAAACAGGCGTATCGAATCAATTTCATTGTCAAACAACTCCACTCGCACCGCTTCTTCGTCAGAGTCTGCCGGGAAAATATCAATTACATCCCCACGTACTCGGTAGGTGCCTCGACGAAAATCCATATCGTTGCGGGTATATTGCAGCTCGGCTAAGCGGCGAAGGAAGGCGCGCTGGTCAATCAGCTCACCGCGGGTAATGTGCAGCCGCATCTTCAGATACTGCTCAGGATCTCCAAGCCCGTAGATGGCAGATACCGAAACCACAATCAGCGCATCACGACGCTCTAGCAACGCTTTTGTTGCCGATAATCGCATTTGCTCAATATGGTCGTTAATTGAGGCATCTTTCTCAATAAAGGTATCCGACGAAGGAACATAGGCTTCTGGCTGGTAGTAATCGTAATAAGAAACGAAATACTCCACCGCGTTATCCGGAAAAAACGACTTGAACTCGCCGTAAAGCTGCGCTGCTAAGGTTTTGTTGGGTGCCATCACGATAGTTGGTCGCTGCAGCTGCTGCACTATATTTGCCATCGTGAATGTTTTGCCGGAGCCAGTCACCCCTAAGAGCGTTTGATGGGCAAGTCCCGACTCAAGCCCGCCTATTAGGCTGCGAATCGCAGCTGGCTGATCGCCAGCAGGCTTAAACTTGGACTGTAGCCGGAATTCCTTGCTCATCGTGTCCCCTTTAAAAGGAAAGTGCGTAAGTGTGCTACTCAGTAAACGTAGAAATGTCTACCGTTGCCTGAGTCATCAACCGCTGAATTGGGCAGCGATGGCTAATATCTTCGAGTTTTGCTCGCTGTTCAGGATCATCAATACCGTGGAAAGTCATTGTAACAGCTAGCTTATAAACGCCTTTTCTTTCCTCACTATCGTCACGCTGAACCTTAACGGTAACCCCTTCCAGCGGCCACTCTTTACGCTTGGCGTACATTTGCACGGTAATTGCTTTGCAGGTGCCCAGGGCAATATCAAAGTAGTCATGAGGATCTGGTGCACTGCCATCACCGCCTACCACAGGCGGTACGTCCCCATACAGGTCTTCCAGACCATCGACTTCCACACGCTGACGAAAGGTATGGTTGCGTTCACTGATAATCGTAATTGGCTTATGCATCAGGATACCTTTATTTTCAAATTAAGCGCTTCTACTGCTTTTATGAGTGCTTCTCGCTTAGCGCGCCCCTCTACCTCGGCACCGTAACGGCCCACTTCGGCACTATCGACGCCATCCAGCATCATCAACGCCGTAGTGATTTTATTCACCTGATCCGCCGTCGTGACACCTTGAAATGTTAATGATTGATATGCCATTCCTTGCCCTCTCCTACGCTGAGTTGAAGTAAGCACGCTATTAAAAACTGTGCAAAACTGGTACGGAGGAGGAAGTCTAGCATGCACTAGAGCCCTTGCAATCTGCAGGCAATGCCCGCACCTTTGAGACAAATGCGATTACGTTACGTTTCTCCCACCGCTTTGCCTATGGAGTCAATATGGCGACTGCCCCTTCGTTACTCAAGATGAACGGC
The DNA here is from genome assembly GCA_007116835.1 of Halomonas sp. GTDB lineage: Bacteria > Pseudomonadota > Gammaproteobacteria > Pseudomonadales > Halomonadaceae > Vreelandella. Next base: position 980 of record SKHS01000156.1, on the reverse strand, counting down.
TGCGTCCGTTTGCCTCACTTTGCCGTATTAGATATTAAAGGCGCAGATGCTGAGAAATTCCTGCAAGGGCAAACCAGTGCACAGGTTAGTTTAGCCAACGGTATTTTCGCTCCGCTCACCTGCTTCTGTACGCCGAAAGGAAGAATGCTGGCGAATGCCCAGTTACTGCGCATTGACCGCGAGCATTACAGACTGCTGCTGAGTTCGACGCTGGTAGATATGCTGGCTAGTCATTTGTCTAAATTTGCTGCTTTTTATCGCGTCGAACTGCATACCCAACCCTCAGTGACCATCGTAGGTACCAGCGACGATGCCAACAAGGTTGCTCAAGCGCTTGGATTATCGCTTCCTGAACAGCCCTATACGCATCACACCAACGCCCAGGCAACACTCCTGCGTCTGCCCGGCCAAGAGCGCTGGCTGGTGTGTCTTGAAGACGTGTCACAGCAGCCAGCGTTAGGGATTGAAATAATCGATGAGGATCGCGCACTCAACGCCTGGCTATTAGGTGATATTCGTAGTGGTGTAGCGTGGTTAACCGAGGCACAGCACGACCACTTCCTACCACAGATGTTGAATTGGGAAGCGCTGGGAGGAATCAGCTTTAAGAAAGGCTGCTATACAGGGCAAGAAGTCGTTGCTCGGGCACATTTTCGCGGCCAAGTGAAGAAGCGCTTAGTACGCATGACGGCCTCGACAGGCGCGTTACCCCAAATAGGCGACACGCTCGTGGATGAACAGGATAAAGCCATCGGTGAAGTCGTTAGCAGCGCAGTTAGCAATGACCAGCAGATAGAGCTACTTGCCGTCGCGAGTACTAAAGCCACTGAGGCCATGAACACTGTTTATTGGCAGGGACATCCGCTTACGCTTTGCGATCTGCCTTATGTTGTTGAGCGCTTGGACCCTGAACAGTTGGCCAGCAGCCTAACAGCCTAGCGGGAGTTGAAATAGCCGAATAGCGTTTGCGCTGCTCTGTG
>SKHS01000200.1 GCA_007116835.1 Halomonas sp. | reverse complement strand
TATCATCGGCTTGCTCTATCCGGGCGAGTTCGATATAGCGCCGGGCATTTTCTGCGTAGGCGCGGATAGCAGCTAAGGGCTGGTTTAATTCATGATTAATGCCCGCAGCTAGCTGGCCGAGCACAGCGAGCTTAGCTGCTTGTATCAGCTCATCTTGAGTTTGGCGTAGGTTCGCTTCTGCTCGCCGCCGCTCTTCAATTTCATCGGAAAGGCGCTGATTGCTGGCGACTAAGTCACGTGTACGGCGCTCAACGCTGACCTCAAGTTCATCACGCACCCTGGCTAGGGTTTGCCGCTCGCGTTCAGCAAAGGCTTCCCGTTCACGGCGCAGGCGTAAGCGTTGCCAGCCAATGCCGCCACCTAGTGCAACCACGCCATATAGCCCTCCTGCCATGAGCGCAGCGATCCACTGAGCATTTATCACTGGTGTCAGTGGTTTTAAAATATGCATTTGCCAGTCAAGTTCAGGAAGAGGGCGGGTAAGGCTCAAATAACGCTCGTCGCTCAATGGCCCATGGGTAAAGCTGACCAGGTAGCTGCCTTGGTCGTAAGGTGTTAATAGCTCAATACCTGAAGGCGATAAGGGCTCCATTGCGTAGCGACGTGTTTCGCGTAGGCTCTCCCGCTGGTCATCGCTAAGCGGGTAGAGGGCATTCATGCGCAGTTCAGGACGGTTGGCCATAAAAATAATATTGTCACTGTCGGTGACAAACAGCTCGGCGTCCTGCTCGGCCCAGCTCTCTTCAACATCATCCAGCAGCACTTTGACAACAATAACGCCGTCGGGCTTTGCATCTGGTGAGGTATCATCCAGCCAAACCGGCGCTGAAAAGTAGTAGCCGCGCTCAAGCGACTGTACGCCTAAACCATAAAAGCGCCCCTGGCCGCCTGCAATAGCGTCAGTATAGTAGCTTCGGAAAGCGTAGTTTTGGCCAATAAACGTATTAGGACGATGCCAGTTACTCGCCGCAATAGTATCGGCATGGCGGTCAAGTAAATAAACGTCTGATACCCCAGCGGTAAAGCGAAACCGGTCAAGCAACAGGTTCAACGGCATGGGGTCTTGGTTATCTGGGGAATCTAGAAAGCGTTGAACGCCCTCCCGGGTGGCAAGCATTTGCGGCAAGTAGTCGTAGCGCAACAGGTACCCATTTAAGTTAGCCGCGGAGAGCCGTAATTCATTCTCAGCATCATCTTGCAGGTTGGAGAGTGCCTGCTCGCGTGCCAGCTGGGCGGCTTGCCACATGCAGAGCACCAAGCCTACAGGAATGCCGATCAGCCAGAGCAGTCGCCAGCGACGCGCCGACAGGCGAGCGTTGCTGCTCATGCAGGCGTACCGCTGGTTCCTTGGGCGCGACGCAGCGCGCGCTGGGCGCGAGTTTCTGCTCTAGCCATCTCAAGTAATCCCTCCTCGACATAGACCAAGTGCTCGTGCGCCCTGCTGCGGGCATCTTCAGCACGACCCTCTAAAATGGCATCCAACAGTGCGCGGTGCTGTTTCATCAACTGCGTGCGCGAGTCAGGCTTGGCAAAGAGATGAGCGAGGTTATCGACAATACTCTGTTCCAATAAATGAAAGATTCCACGAATAGTATGTAGTAACAGGACGTTATGTGCGGCTTCAGCAATGGCTAGATGAAAAGCTGCATCTAGTTTTGCTTCTTGGGCTGGGTTGGCACCAATGAAGGCAGCGTCGAGTTCCTCAAAGCGCTGAATGAGAACTGCTTTGTCGGCAGGCGTTGAGCGTAACGCGGCGTAATATGCTGAAATCCCTTCCATCGCATCGCGAAACTCAAGCAAGTCCAGATGAAACTCGTTATGTCGAGACATCATTTCTAGCAGTGGGTCTGTGTAGCCATTGCCCAGCGTTTCATTCACGAAGGTGCCGCCGCCCTGCCGACTAGTGAGCAGTCCGCGAGCGGCTAGCTTTTGGATGGCTTCGCGAAGAGAGGGGCGTGACACACCAAAACGTTCAGCAAGCTCTCGTTCAGGAGGTAGGCGCTGCCCTGGCTTTAAACTGCCTTCAAGAATCATCGCTTCAAGGCGTTCAGTAATGACATCAGCTAAACGCTTCTGGCGGAGCGGTGGGTACGTCATACGTGTAAGCTCCAAAAAATTGGTATGACCAATATTATAAGTTTCATGGTTGTTGCTCAAGCCCCGTATTGTTCGGAAAACTGAAAAACAGCACCTTACGCATCCAATAAAACTAAAGTATAGGCGTGCAGTGCATCTTTCACGCGTTCCTTAATTGACATGGTTGAGGGGGCTGTTTAGTGTGGCTTCTATAATTTTTGTAAATTGGTATTACCAATTTATCAGGTCGCCGGCGCAGTTGGCGGCATTGCTAGGAGTGAATGCATGGTGCCAATTAAGCTGTATCCGCCAAAACCTGAAAAAGTATATTTATACGGTACTTGTCTCATCGATATGTTTTATCCCCAAGCAGGGTTGGATGCTATCCGCTTATTAGAGCGTGAAGGTATCGAAGTGCTGTATCCCGATGATCAAACGTGCTGCGGGCAGCCGGCATATACCTCTGGTTACCATGATGAGGCGCGGGCGGTTGCTAAAGCACAGCTGGCATTATTCCCAGAACCCTGGCCGATTATTGTGCCTTCTGGCTCTTGTGGTGGAATGATACGTACACACTATCCTTCCTTGTTCGCCAAGACAGCAGAGGCTCAGCAGGCTGATGACATTGCTGCCAGAACGTTTGAACTCACTGAGTTTTTGATCCATGTCTGCCATATCAAGCTTGATGATCATGGCGAGTCTGAAAAAGTGGCGATGCACACCTCTTGTAGCGCGCGACGTGAAATGGGGCTGGCCGAGACGGGCCCTGCTTTATTAGCAAAGCTTGGCCGGGTTGAGCTTGTCGAGCAAACGCGCGCTGCTGAGTGCTGCGGTTTTGGCGGTACTTTTGCCGTTCGTCATCCAGAAGTATCGGCAGCCATGGTGGAAGATAAAACGCAGGCTATTGAAGCAACCGGTGCCAAACAGTTCGTGACATCTGACTGCGGCTGCTTGATGAATATCAGTGGTCGTTTCGAGCACCAAAACAAGCCGGTGCACGGCGAACATATTGCCAGCTATTTATGGCGGAGAACCTCATGAGTGCTCAGATGTCATCTGCTGACACCCCAGTGGTGCAAACTTATACGCCCCAAGCCTTTCATCAGCAGTCCCACGAGGCATTAAACAACCCACAAATCCGCGCTAACTTTCGTAAGGCGATGGATGGGTTGATGTCTAAGCGGCGGGATGTGTTTCAAGCGTGGGATCTTGAAACCCTACGCGAACTTGGGGCCAATATACGGCTTCGAGCGCTCTCAAAGCTACCCGATCTGCTGGAGCAGTTAGAAGCAAACTGCGAGGCTAATGGTATTCGTGTGCACTGGGCGGAGGATGGAGAAGAAGCCTGCCGTCTTATTCGTGAAATCTGCGAAGCCCATGGCGCAAAAGCCGTTATTAAGGGTAAGTCCATGGTATCAGAAGAGATGCACCTCAAT
>SKHS01000102.1 GCA_007116835.1 Halomonas sp. | reverse complement strand
TGAAACATTGTAAAAGCCTGCCTCAGCATCCCCTGCCATGTACTTTACTAAAGCTAAATCACTTTGGAAATAAATCAAATAAGCTAAAACAGCCACTCCAAAAGGCCACGCTTGTTTTGCTACATCTACAACACTCACTGTTTCGCATCTACTAGCATTGTGTATATCAGGATGACCGCGAAGTAGAAATTTTGAAGTAGAAATTTGTTTAATAGAAAAGATAGCCAACACAACGAGCGCCGTTGCGGTTGTACCATATACCCAGCCAACCCATAATGAGTTCAAAACACCTGCGAAAAAAACGATACTTACGATCAATACAAATCGAAAAAGATGAGGTAACAATTGCCATATAGCTAAGGCACCAAAACGCTCTTCAAGCTGCAACCTACTACTCACAAGCTCGATAGCTACCTGGCCTGCTATATGGAAAGCAAGAAATATAAGAAGCACTCTTTCTGCTGTTGTATTGGGCCCCCAAATAGCCCACATAAACAGCATGGACATTGCAGCTATGGTACTAAATATAACAAGTTTAATTGATGGTTTAATCCACCGCAAACCACCCCATCCCTCTTTGCCAAAGGCTTTAAGCCAATACTGACCAACACCAAAACTTGCTATTGGTGTTAACAGCATAGCAAGTGCCAGACCTGCGCCAAGGAGCCCAAAAAGCTCCGGGCTTAGCATCCTCGCCAGAATCACCTGAGACAAAAAGGCAAGGCCAGCACCAGCAAAGGAGCCAATCCAAAGAAATGAGACAGACTTTACATAAAAACGCTGTAACATTAGCCTTTAACACTTCTAATTATCCGCAATACCCTATGCAGCCCTTCTATAACTAATGGCACTGAAATGGCTAATACTATTCCCATGACAACGCTTACTAGTAATAAAAATATACTGTTCATGCTTTTTTCATCAGCAGATTTAGAATTCAAAAGTATCAACCTACCATTTTGCAAAGAAAGCAACCGATCTTCATATTTTGAAATCTGATCTACGTACTGGGCTGCAAGCTCTCCAGAGTAATTCGCTTCTTCACTCCTAAGAGCACCAAGGCTTTCTTGAGCACTTTCTAACCGGGCTCGGACTCTTCTCTCAAACCTTTCAAAAAGTTCACGTTGAGATTCATTGATGGCATTTATCATATGCTCATGGAGCAACCTCACTTTTTCAGATTGTTGCTCACTTGCCTGACTCACTATTGTTATAAGCAAGGTATCTCTCGGCGATGCTAACTCTGTAGAGATTTCACCTATTTGCATTACCCCCTCGTTAGCAAGCTCGAACTGAGCCTGAGGATAATAAATCCTTTTTAATTTTTCGATTACTAAACTTGGTCTCTCTAGTGCTTCTCCTGTAGATTTTTCTGCAAGTTGATAAATAGACTGATACTCAGTTTTTTCAGTGCTGACTGTCAATATTATAATCATGGCAAATATAGGCAGAAAAAAACTTGCAACTGCCCACCTCAAACGCTTTATAATAATATATAATACATCAGCAACACTAATTTCATCTTGATATTTCATCTTGATATTTCATTGATATCTCAATAACTATATTTTAGAAGATGCGTTTTTGATATAGCAAAAATTTATTTATTATCTTTACTGGCTTGTAAGTCATCACGGCTGTACGCGCTATAACTACCCCACAAAACTGCAAGCCAAAAAGCATAAATAGTTGTGCCACTATTATGTGCTAAAAATGTTTGCGACAAACCAAAGTCAATATAAGCTACTGGCAGTAACGTACCAGCAACCGCCACAGCACGCAAGCGCAAATCTGGGCTCTGCAATCCAGCAGCAAATAATTTGATAGGTAAAATATAAAGTAATAACAACATTACAAGTCCTAGGACACCGCGCTTAGCCCAGGCATCTATAAAATCGTTATGAGCATGGCTATACTTAGCCGCCGCATAGGTTATAACTCCCTGCTCAGCCAACTCGGACTGCCCATTTTTATAACCTCCTATTCCCCATCCAAATAACGGTCGTTCACTAATAAGGTGCGCAGCACCTCGCCACATTTCAAAGCGGTGGCCTAAAGAGGTATCACGCTGCTCACCTGCAACATACTGACTAACATCATTCACAGCAGCTTGGACACGGCTCTGGACACCAGTTTGTGGCAAAAAATAGATAGTTGCCACAAACACTAACACCAACCCTGTGGCAACCAATTTAAGGCGAATCGCTAGCCCACGACCATACCCCCGATAAAGCACCAAACCCATAAAAGGTAAGCCAATCCACCCACCACGGCTACCAGACATAAGTGATCCCAGCATACCGAACAGCGCTCCCACCAGCAGCAAAATAAGCCACGCATAACGCCTACGCTGGACCACCGCCCAACCAAGTCCCGCCAGACACAGCACTCCCATCAACATACTCAAATTACCAAACTGAATAGGGTGCAGATACCCACTAGCGCGCTCAACGCCATAGAACAGTCTTTCCCATAACGCCAAGCCACCCGCCCCCATTGCGCCGCATGCAAGACCCGTCCAAAGCCATGCCAAGCGTGGAGGAAAACGCAGAATCAATAGCAACACCGGCACTGCTAACAAAAAACGCGAAGGTCGATCAAACCCTTTAGAGCCAATTTCCGTCATCGAAAGCACACCCACCAAAGCCCCGTAGCCAACTAACGTTATGATGACCAGCTTATCTTCAGAAGAGAGCAAATAACGCTTATATGGCAAACAAAGCAAGCTAGCAATTAGCAATAGCGCAGCACCCAACGAGTAACCTGACGGAGCTGCAAGAGCTAGTGCGCCCATTAAAAAAACAGCACCGCTTGTAAAGTAGCGAATCTGCTCATCACGACAGACAGCCGGTGGGCTAAACATTATTAACAACCCAAGTAAGGCAAAAAGGTTCAAAATTGTAGCATATCTTAGGTTTTTTATAAAAAGTTATATTTGCTTGCTTTACTTATGAGCAGATGAAAGGAAAGGCAATGATCAAACGTTACAAAGTCTCTAATGACGGCTAGACACAGATTACAGATAACGTAGCCATCCAAAGCTGATTAGGGCACACAGCCGTAAAGTCATGTTTCATTAAATCAGGTGCTTGCTTCTGGCGGGGACTGATGGTCGTAAAGGCGCGCTGGCCTCACACCACGCTGCGCATTCCCAGGCGGCGCGAGCCGTTCTACAGCGCAACAAGAACATTAACACCTTCACGGCGGAGTTGCCGCCAGACCTTATTGGCACTGAAGAAGATTCAGTGATTTTGCAATGCGCACCTGCAAAATTACTCAGCTAAAAAAATAATTCATTGATTTTAAACGATTTATGACAACCATCGCTTATCGAACATCTTTTCACATCAATCACACTTGCATTGATGCCACCGTTCGAGCTTACCTGCTTTACGCACCAATATCGAGTAGGGTGAGGCGTTACCGCCTCATCCCTCTCACAGAACCGTACATACGGGCCTCGTATACGGCTCATGCCATTAACTTACCCCGAACTCGGGGACAGTGATGCCCGTTTTG
>SKHS01000152.1 GCA_007116835.1 Halomonas sp. | reverse complement strand
CCAAATCTGGTCACCCTGGCGCCCCCATGGGCATGGCTGATATTGCCGAGGTGCTGTGGAATGACTACCTCAAGCACAACCCCGAAGATCCAAAGTGGGCCGACCGCGATCGGTTTGTGCTGTCTAATGGCCACGGTTCTATGCTGCTTTACTCATTGCTGCACCTCAGCGGTTATGAGCTAAGCCTGGAACAGCTGCAAAACTTTCGTCAGCTGCACTCGCCCACCGCTGGCCACCCTGAATTTGGCTATGCTCCCGGTATCGAAACCACCACAGGCCCACTGGGCCAAGGTTTCGCTAACGCCGTCGGCTTCGCGATTGCTGAAAAAACGTTGGCGGCACAGTTTAACCGCCCGGGTCACACCATCGTTGATCATCACACGTGGTGCTTCCTGGGTGACGGCTGCTTAATGGAAGGTATCTCCCATGAAGCCGCCTCGCTGGCAGGCACCCAGCAGCTTGGCAAGCTGATTGCCCTGTACGATGACAACGGTATCTCTATCGATGGTGACGTTAAAGGCTGGTTTACCGACGACACCGCAAAACGCTTTGAAGCCTACGGCTGGCACGTGGTGCCGAACGTTGATGGCCACAAGCCAGAAGAAATAAAAGCCGCGATTGAACTGGCGAAAAGTCACAGCGATAAGCCTAGCCTGATTATCTGCAAAACAATCATTGGCTTTGGCGCACCTAACAAACAGGGTAAAGAAGAGGCTCACGGTGCACCATTAGGTGACGACGAAGTTGCCCTCGCCCGTAAGCAACTCGGCTGGGAACACGCACCGTTCCATATCCCCGAGCCCGTTTATTCTGCCTGGGATGCCCGTAACGCTGGCAAAGCCCGTCAGCAGGAGTGGGATGCTCGCTTTGCTCGCTACGCTGAAAGCTTCCCCTCTGAAGCACGAGAATTCAGCCGCCGCATGAAGGCACAGCTACCGGCAGAACTATCGACGGGTGCACTCATTGAGCAGGCTCAAGAAAAAGGCGAAAGCATTGCATCACGCAAAGCCTCTTTTGAAGCGCTGAACGTGATTGGCCCGCAAATGCCAGAACTATTGGGGGGTAGCGCCGACCTCGCACCGTCTAACCTTACGTTCTGGAAAGGCGCTAAGGCGATCACCCCAGAAGATGCCAGCGGTAACTACCTGCATTATGGGGTACGCGAGTTTGGTATGGGCGCGGTAATGAATGGTATCGCTCTTCACGGCGGTTTCGTTCCGTATGGTGCGACCTTCCTGATTTTCATGGAGTACATGCGTAACGCCGTGCGGATGGCGGCTCTAATGGGTCAGCAGGCTATCTACGTGTTCACTCACGACTCTATTGGCCTAGGCGAAGATGGCCCCACTCACCAACCCATTGAGCAGCTGACCAGCCTGCGCACCACGCCTAATCTGAATACCTGGCGCCCCTGTGACGCTGTTGAAACAGCAGCTTCCTGGGATGCTGCCGTCAAGCGTCACTCCGGCCCTACCGCGCTGGTACTCTCGCGCCAAAACCTGCCTCATCAGCAACGCACTAAGGCGCAGCTCGCTTCTATCCAACGTGGCGGTTACGTTTTAAAAGACAGCGACGGTACACCAGAGCTTATTTTGATTGCCACTGGCTCTGAAGTATCGCTTGCCATGGACGCCGCAGCAGCACTGGAGCAACAGGGTAAAGCGGTGCGCGTGGTCTCCATGCCGTCAACCTACCGCTTTAACGGCCAGGATGCGGAATACCGTGAAAGTGTACTGCCCAAGGCAGTCACCAAGCGTATCGCCATTGAAGCGGGTCACGCCGACTACTGGTATAAGTATGTTGGTTTGGATGGCCGCGTGATTGGCATGACCACCTATGGCGAATCGGCACCGGCTGGCGAGCTGTTCAAACACTTTGGCTTCACCGTTGAAAACATTGTCAAACAGGCCAATGAACTGTTGGGTTAACGCTACGCAGGTGAGTGTGACGCGGGCTATCCAATGCCCGCGTTAAACGGTCTGCTATGGCTAATTAGCTACTGGTTAATCGGAGAAGTGGTAGTTCACTTCTCTGGCCTACCTTTTTCTTCAGGGGTGGTTGGCATGCTGTTGCTATGCGCCACCCTTGCTGTTTTGGGGCGCGTGCCTTCAAGTTTGGCCGCCGCCGCCCAACCGCTTATTGCGCTTCTCGCCATGCTGATTATGCCCGGCGTTGTCGGTGTGTTTTTTATTCTGGATGAGTTGGCAGGCCAGTGGTTCGCTATTTTGTTTGCCTTACTATTGGGCACACTGCTAAGTGTTATCACCACGCTGTGGGTGTTAAAGCGGTTAATTGGACGCTCCCATGCTCACTAATTTGCTGTCTACTTTAACCATAACGCCGCTCTTTGCCGTTGCCTTAACACTGGCGGCATACTTGCTCGGCAGCGCACTGTTTAAACGTCTTCGCAATCCCTCCTGGTTACCGGCAATATTAATTGCCGCACTGCTGCTGGCAGGCGCGCTAGCCGCGCTGGGTTTACCCTACGACACTTACCAACAGGGCGCTGCTTGGCTAACCATCTTATTGGGACCGGCCACAGTTGCCTTAGGTATGCCACTTTACCAACAGTTGCCGCGCATCCGCGAACTATGGCGACCGCTGACGCTTTGCCTACCGATAGCGGCGTCGCTTGCTGCTTGCTATGCCTTGGCGATAGCGTGGTTGCTCGGTGCCAGCCCTTCCATTTTGGCGTCACTTGCCGCTAAGTCAGTCACCGCGCCCATCGCTATCGGCATTACCGAACAGCTAGGTGGCAGCGTGGCGCTGCTAATGGGCGCCTTACTGGTGACTGGCGTGATCACCATCCCCTTCGTTAGCATTTCGGCTCGGCTGTTAAAAATAGACGATGAGCGCATTATCGGTTTCGCACTGGGGCTTAATGGCCATGCTATTGGCACTGTGCGTGCCTTTGAACTAAGCCCGACGGCGGGCGCTTTTGCCTCGCTGGGCATGAGCTTAACGGGCATTTTTACCGCGCTACTACTGCCACTCGCCTGGCAGCTGATAAGCATCGCCAGCTGAAATACGCTATCATCGCGCATATTTTCTTAAGAGCCGCTTCGCGACATGGCTAACGCAACCTCAAAGTATCGTATTGCCATTAATGGTTACGGGCGCATTGGTCAGTGCGTGCTAAGAGCGCTGGTTGAACGCAACCTCCCTGAGCTTGAAGTGGTCGCTATCAACGAGCTTTCTGACCTTGCGACCATCACCTATCTTACCCGCTACGACACCACCCATGGTCGTTTTCCGGGCGAGGTGGATCATGATGGCGAAGTGCTGCTGATTAATGGCCAGCGAATCCAGGTGCTGTGTGAGCGCGACCCGCAAGCGCTGCCCTGGGCAGCGTTGGGCGTTGACCTAGTGTTGGAGTGCTCTGGCAGTTTTAAAGACCGAGCAACGGCTGAGCAGCACTTAACAGCAGGGGCTAAGCGGCTGCTGTTTTCCCAACCTGCAGAAAGCGATGTGGATGCAACCATTGTCTGGGGCATCAACGAGCATGAATTAGCGCTCTCCCAGCGTATTCTTTCCGCAGCCTCCT
>SKHS01000299.1 GCA_007116835.1 Halomonas sp. | reverse complement strand
TGACCCCTTCCATGGCGCACTATGGAGCGGCCCACCCTTTCGCAGCGATACGTGGCGCAACGTTACCGCCAACCGCGACCCAGGCAGCCACGCTTGGCTACCCACGTTCCGCAACGGCGACGTAGTGCGCTTTATGAACCAACACCAAGGGCTGGATAAAGCCACCGGCGAATGGGGAGATTTCCGCATTGCCTACCTACAGTACGCCAGCGATCCTATTACGTTCTTTGAACCCGAGGCGTTCTGGCGTGAACCCGAGTGGATGCGTGAGCCACGCGCCCCCGATGTTTCTGCGCAATTACGCTGGTACCCCGTGGTGACCATGCTGCAGTTACTGGCCGACTTGGCCATTGGCAGCGCCCCTCCAGGCTTTGGTCACGAAATTGCGGCGGAACACTATATTGATGCCTGGGTAGCGCTTTCCGAACCACCCGACTGGGATGAGCAGGCACTTAGCCGCCTGCGTGAGCGTTTTGCCCAACGCCAGTAACCCACACTTCGTGTACACCTATGAAAACGGCGGGCACTATGCCCGCCGTTACTGACAATAATAAACAAATATCGCGCGACTTAACGCGCCAACCACGCCATCAGTGCTTCGGCGGTCGCCGCAGAAGAAGGCGGATTTTGGCCGGTAATGAGTTGGCCGTCTTCACGCACATACGGCGTAAAGTCATCTGCCTTACTGTAAATACCGCCACACTGCTGAAGCGCATCTTCCACCAAATGCGGCACGATATCGGTCAGGCCGACCGCATCTTCTTCGCCATTGGTAAAGCCCGTTACTTCACGCCCCTTTACCAGCGGCTCACCGCTGCTGTTTTTTGCATTAATCAATACAATGGGTGCATGGCACACCGATGCTACCGGCTTGCCCTGGGCAATAAAATTCTCAATCAATTTGATAGAGTCCGGGTCGTCTACCAGATCCCATAGTGGGCCATGGCCACCTGGATAAAACACCGCATCGAAGTCACCCGCATTCATGTCCACTAAACGATGTGTCGATGCTAGCGCCGCGTTGGCCTCATCATCTTGCTTAAAGCGCCGCGTGTCATCGGTCTGGCTATCGTCTGCGTCACTTTTCGGGTCAAGCGGCGGTTGACCGCCTTGCGGCGAGGCAAGCGTGACGTCAGCCCCCGCATCTTTAAACACATAGTACGGCGCTGCAAGTTCCTCTAGCCAAAAGCCGGTTTTTTCGCCGGTATCCCCTAGCTGATCATGAGAGGTCAACACCACTAAAATACGCTTGCTCATCTAATGACTCCTAATTGTGAAGAGTGCGATAGCATTGTGCGTTCACTACCTTACCTTGGGGCGTGTTTTCTTGGTTGCAAGGCAACGTGCCTTAGATAAGATAGCTCAGTTATGGTCTTTTTATTCCAGCGAGCACGCCGTGAGCATTGAAGCGCGAGAGTTTTATCGCCAAGGGCCAATGCACCGCCCAGAGCGTGCCAGCAGCTTTGCGCTGATCCGTCGTCAGTTCGATTTTCGCTCAATTGAAATAGGCCGTTGGGTGACTACCGCAGAGCGCGACCGCGCCGCCGAGCTGTTCCACGATGCGCTATGCGATTTAATGCTGATTCTGCACGGTAACGAAACGCTGATATCCCTGCGTGGTTCGTTAGCTCTGCAGTACGGTAGCGGCGGTAGGCCCGGCGTTTCCGCCCACTACGACCCCAGCCAGCGTAGCTTTTCGCTCGCCAAGAATGCGGGGCCTGGCAGCATTGCCCACGAATGGTTTCACGCCTTCGATCACTACATTGCCCAGAAGTGTTTTAACAACGTGCCCGCCAGCGCCTTCGCCTCGGCGGCGTGGCTAGCGGATGCAGCCCCGGTTAACCACCCGCTCAACCAGCGCCTACTCGCCTGCTTCCACGCCATTCTGCTTCACCCCGACGGCCAGCAGCCCAGCGCGCTTTTCAAACACTCGGCCGCGATGGACAACGCACACGGCCAGCTCTATTACAGTAAACCAGAAGAGCTATGCGCCCGAGCCTTTGAAGCCTTCGTGCAAGACGCCTGCATCAAAAACCACTTCCTGGTGAAAGGTACCCAAACCTCCCCCGAGGCAGAACGCGGCCTTTACCCACAAGGTGAACAGCGCGAACGCATCAATGCGCTGTTCAGCGCGTATTTTGCAGCCTTGGGGAAGGCACTGAGCAGAGAAGCATGAATATAAATTAACTTATACCGCGCAAAATATGTGTCACTTGAAGTCTCGCCTGTTGCTGGGTAGCACCGCTTTTTAACAGCATGCGCAGCCCAGACATTGAGAGCGTCAGAAAGTAGGCGAGGCTTTGAGGATCACGCTCAGCGGGAATCGTCCCTTCTCGCTGCGCTTGTTCAATGACCGCCGTAAAAAATTGAGTGATCGCATCAACACTTTGCGTCGCAACGTCTGCTTCTGGAGAACGTCGGCTACCCAGCTCTGTCGCCGAATTAAAAATGAGGCACCCAAGCGCCGCTTGATCGCTCTCTGCCTGCTCAGCCGTCCCTATAAGAAGACGCTCAATAAAACACCAAGCACTCTTCTCTTGTGCTAGTGACGCAGCAAGATGCGCCAGCAGCTGTTCGCGATAACGTGTTAGCGCTTTGGTAAACAAGGCCTCTTTATTGCCATAGCTATGGTAGAGAGTGCTACGTGAAATCTTCATGGTATCTAATAAATCACGCAGCGATGTGTGGTGATACCCTGAACGCCAAAATGCATGCATTGCAGCGTTTAGCGCTGCTTCTGGTTGATGCTGAATAGGTCGACCAACGCCCATTTTGACCACCTCACTACCTGCATTAATGGTTAGCGGCCTAATATACCATATCGATAATGCCCATCGCAGGCATGCCAAAATACCCACGCGTTCTACGGGGGTCAGTTTGATCCCAGCGGATGCTAGAAAGTTAAGCGTATTACTTCAACAGCTCGCGTAACCATGGCAACTGGCGCAGGAGAGCCCGCTTGTACTGAGTGATAGATCCTTGAACAACACCTCGCCGCGTTCAATCAGTGCGCTGGAGTTGTCGCCGTTTTCATCTTAACCGGGTAGGTAGCCTTGGGGGCGAGACACCAGCGGTGTGCGTTCATTAGGCTATACATCACCCTCTGTTGCTCCCTCAGCCTCTGGCTTCGCCTTCCTGCCGCACCTTCTGACTGCGCTTCTGCCTCAGCATGGAGGCTCGCCAACATTACTTCATTTTCAGCCGATGGGGCATTAAGTGGGTGGTGCGCCTGTCTCCTGACACGCTTTCAGCTTTTTTGATGCCACATTGTCAATTATGAACCATTTGTTCCATAATCATTCGAGAGAGTTGATGCAACAACCCAAACGATCACTGTGTGATCACAAGGAGGTCGAATGACAGATTTTCCGTTACATACCACGGCGACTGCGCCTAAAGACGCGCAGGCGAATCTACAAGCCGCTGAAAAGAAGATGGGCTTCCTGCCTAACATTTTTGCCAAAATGGCAGAAGCACCGGCGCTGCTCGACGCCTATCTAACGCTTGATGGTATTTATGCCAACACCAGCTTAAGCCCTGTCGAACAACAAGCGGCTTTGCTTGC
>SKHS01000150.1 GCA_007116835.1 Halomonas sp. | reverse complement strand
GCGGGCGGTCACTATCCGCCTGATGGGAGATAAGGTTTGCGCAATTGAAGCTATGAAAGTGGCTGGCGTACCCACCGTACCTGGTTCTGACGGCCCGCTGGGTGATGATGAAGCCACCAATTTAGCTACTGCTCGGCGCATTGGTTACCCGGTGATCATTAAAGCCGCTGCTGGCGGCGGTGGTCGCGGTATGCGGGTGGTGCACACAGAAGGCCACTTGCTCTCAGCGATTAACGTTACCCGCACCGAGGCACATTCAGCGTTTGGTAATGGCACGGTTTACATGGAAAAATTCCTTGAAAAGCCCCGCCATGTTGAAGTCCAAGTGCTAGCTGATGGCCAAGGCAACGCCATTCATCTTTATGACCGTGACTGCTCGCTACAACGGCGTCACCAAAAGGTACTTGAAGAAGCTCCCGCCCCAGGCATTGACCCTGAGGCACGTGCCAAAGTGCTTGAAGCCTGCCGGCAAGCCTGCATTGAAATTAACTATCGCGGCGCGGGCACCTTTGAGTTTTTGTATGAAGATGGCAATTTCTTCTTCATTGAAATGAATACCCGCGTGCAAGTAGAGCACCCAGTCACCGAAATGGTCACCGGTGTTGATATCGTTAAGGAGCAATTGCGTATTGCTTCTGGCTTGCCACTCTCCATTCGCCAAGAAGATGTTCAGGTGAATGGGCATGCCTTTGAGTGCCGCATCAATGCAGAAGATTCGCGCACCTTTATGCCTTCTCCTGGCAAAGTGACACTATTTCATGCCCCAGGCGGGCTTGGCGTGCGGATGGATTCCCACCTTTATACCGGCTACACCGTACCGCCTTACTACGATTCGTTAATCGGCAAACTCATCACCTGGGGTGCCGATCGCGAGATCGCCCTCACACGTATGCGCAATGCGCTGGACGAGCTGCTGGTTGAGGGCATCAAAACCAACATTGATCTTCAAAAAGACCTAGTGAGGGATAGCTATTTCCGCCAAGGCGGCGTCAATATCCATTATCTGGAAAAGAAATTGAGCAGCTAATACACGAAAGCACGCTCGGTCAGTCGTCAATACTCAACGGGGTGGCTATTGCCACCCCGTTACTGTTTTAAATTTGCGTGGCCACATTCACGCCGTGGAGATTGCCAATGCCCTGGCTCCAACTCAAAGCCCATGTTGCCCCCGAACAAGCCGAACTGCTGGAAGACCTTCTTTTAGAAGAAGGGGCGACAGCCATCAGCCTGCAAGATGCCCACGACGACCCTGTTTTTGAGCCAGAGCGAGGCACCACGCCGCTTTGGCAAGACACGATTCTTACCGGCCTATATGACAATCTTGAAGGCGTCGACGCGATGCTTGAAAGGCTTCAATTAGCTTGGTCGGCGCAACTACCCGATGAACCCTGCCCAGTTATCGAGTATGAGCTGTTAGCCGACAGAGACTGGGAACGAGAGTGGATGGATGACTTTACACCACTACGTATGGGCCAGCGCTTGTGGGTTGTACCTAGCTGGCTTGAGCCACCGGACACCAGTGCGGTCAACCTGATTCTTGATCCTGGGCTCGCCTTTGGCACCGGCACCCACCCCACTACGGCACTTTGCCTAGAGTGGTTGGACAGCCTAGCGGTGAACGGCAGCCTAGAAAACAACACCCTTCTGGACGTTGGCTGTGGCTCTGGCATTCTGGCCATTGCGGGGCTGAAGCTCGGGGCATGTCATGCCGATGGCACCGACATTGATCCACAGGCTCTCCAAGCAAGCCGTGATAACGCCGAACGCAACCACATTCCTGAACAGCAGCTGTCACTTTATTACCCCGAACAGCTGCCTGACGGCTTATATCCTGTCGTCACCGCCAACATATTGGCCGGCCCGCTGGTTGAACTAGCCACGATGATTGCCGGGCGCGTCGCCCCCAATGGACAGATAGCGCTCTCTGGCATTTTAGCCAACCAAGCCAATGACGTATTAAACGCCTATGTTGAACAAGGCTTAATCATGGAGGAGCCTGTGCTTCGTGACGGCTGGGTGCGTCTCTCCGGTCATCGCCCTGCTTAATCTGGTCAACGGCCTTCACCCCATCGCCGAGTAGGCGTATCATACGCCTCCTTGAAACGCCTACTCGGCGATTTATGCATCCCCACAGCGCAGCAAAATGACCAAACCAAACACTCAGCCGCCTATGATTGGGCCTTACCAACTCCCTAACCAGGTCATCTTGGCGCCAATGGCTGGCGTTACCGACCGCCCCTTTCGCCAACTATGCAGGCGGCTGGGCGCTGGATGGGTGGTTGGCGAAATGGTCACTGCTGACCCATCGTTATGGCATACCCGAAAATCCAAGCTACGCATGGATCACCAAGGCGAGCCAGGCCCACGTGTTGTGCAAATTGCGGGCGGTGATGCTCACATGCTCGCCAACGCTGCTAGGCTCAATGCAGAACTTGGCGCTCAAGTGATTGATATCAACATGGGATGTCCGGCAAAAAAAGTCTGTAATAAGACAGCTGGCTCTGCCTTAATGCGCGATGAAGCGTTGGTGGCTGACATTCTTGATGCCGTTGTCAAAGCGGTTGATATTCCGGTAACGCTAAAGATCCGCACCGGCTGGTCTGCCGAGGCTAATAACGGCCTACGCATTGCCAAGCTGGCAGAATCCGCAGGCATACAAGCCCTGGCCGTACATGGACGCCACCGGGAGCAGCGCTATACTGGATGGGCTGAATACGACACGATCGCCGAGATAAAATCGCACCTTTCGATACCTGTTATTGCTAACGGGGACATCGACAGCCCCGAAAAAGCCCAACAGGTACTATCTTACACGGCTGCCGATGCGCTAATGATAGGCCGCAGCGCCCAGGGTAACCCGTGGATTTTTGAGCAAATCACGCACTTTCTTACCCATGGGGAGCTGCTGGCGGCGCCCAGCCTTGAGCAACGACAGCGCGTTCTTAACGAGCACATACAGGCGCTTCACGGATTTTATGGCGAAACGATGGGCGTACGCATAGCGCGCAAACATCTAGGTTGGTACTTAAACGAAGATCCACGCTTTAGCGAGCAACAAAATCGCCTACTAAAGCAGCAATTCAATGCGTTAACGACGCCAGAATCGCAAATTGACTGGATTAACGATGCCATGACGCAAGACGCTTCCCTGCGTCTGCTAGCTAAAGGAAGCCATGCTGCATGACTGAACGCGACCTGCTTTCTCATGAACTTTCACCTCGACTCACAGGCACGCTGGCAGACGTTACAAGCAACGTACCGCCCCAACCCCTAAGAGAAGCGGTTGAAACGGCCATACGCCGCTACTTCGAGCATCTCGATGGCAGTCAGGCTACTGACCTGTACGCCATGGTGATGGCCGAAGTAGAGGCGCCGCTTCTGGCCTGTGTACTCGAACACACTGATGGCAACCAAACCCGCGCTGCCGATGTGCTGGGCTTGAACCGAGGTACACTGCGCAAAAAACTCAAACTTTACGGATTAATTGAAGGCGACGCCCCCTAGGGGGCGTTGTTGTTGATAATCCTCGACGTTAACTCTCGAACTCTGCACACGAGCACTCTAATGGCTGATAG
>SKHS01000174.1 GCA_007116835.1 Halomonas sp. | reverse complement strand
ATCTTCCGCTTCTACCATGGCTTTTGGCGTTAACCAGGAACCGCCGACACACATCACGTTAGGCAGTGAGAGATAGGTGTCAGCGTTATCGACCGTAATACCGCCGGTTGGGCAAAAACGCGCTTCGGGAATCGGTGCACCAAAGGCTTTAATGGCTTTGGCACCACCGCTGGACTCCGCCGGGAAGAACTTGAAGCGGCGATAGCCGTACTGCCAGCCGGTCATCAATTCAGAGATCGTTGATACGCCGGGCAACATCGGCACCGGGCTCTCTACGCCATAGCGATAAAGCGCTTCTGTCGCGCCGGGTGTCACTACAAAATCCGCACCTACCTGCTCAGCTTGGCGGTATTGCGCGGGTGTTAACACGGTACCTACACCGATGCTGGCGCCCGGCAGCGCTTCTTTCATGCGCTTAATTGCTTCCAGTGCGCAGTCGGTGCGTAAGGTTATTTCCAGTACCGTCAAACCACCTTCGACCAAGGCACGACCCAGCGGTACCGCATCTTCAAGGCGGTCGATGGTAATGACGGGAATGACCTCGGCTTTTAAGCAAATGCTGTCAAGTTCTGCAGTGCGCGTTGAGGGTAGCTGTTTATCGATTGTCATCAGTGAGTCTCCAAGCAGGTTTTACTGGCAAACGTTTTATTAGCGAACGCCTGCGGTGCCAAGTGCTCATTCAATAACTAAGCACAGGCCCAGCGCGACGTATTAAGGGGCCCAATAGATCGCCAACGGGCAGGACAAAAATGCGCGAATGGGCAGCTTACGAACGTCATCTCCGTTCATGGCGTTTGCCAATACGCTGCGCTTATCATCGCCAGTAATATGTAAAATATGTCGATGCGCCTGATGCAGGCGACCTGCCGAGAAAGTAATACGCGGCTGCGGCTGACTGGGCGTGCGTACCGCGACAAGCGGCTCATCGGTAGAGAGCGCCAAGCCAAGCTCTAGGCTGTCGGGGAACAGCGACGCCGTATGACCATCGCCGCCCATTCCCAAGATCACCACGCTGGCGGGCCAGGATAGAGACGCCGTACGCTTGGCAACCTCCTCAACCCCCTCTTCAGGCGTGGAGGCATCAGAGGTCAACGGTACAAAGTTGGCGTTCGCAGCCGCTCCTTGAAGCAAGTTTTCCCGCACCAGTTTGGCGTTACTGTCGCTACTTTGTTCATCCACCCAGCGCTCGTCGGCCAGGGTAATGTCAATGCGCGCCCAAGGCAGTGGCTTCGCTGCCAAGGCTTTAAAAAATGGCACCGGCGTAGAGCCACCCGATACGACTAGTAGCGCGCGCTCTTGGCGAGTCAAATCTTCGGCCAATGCCTGGAATACCGCTTCCGCCAGCTGCTCCGCCAGCGCTTGACGTACGTTGCTCATATTAATAATCCTCGTACCAACTGCGACCATCTTGGGTAATCATGGCAATGGAGGCGACTGGCCCCCAAGAGCCTGCCGGATAACGACGCGGCGGCGTGTCACGTTTTTTCCAGCCGTCGATAAGCTGGTCACACCAGCGCCAAGCGTGCTCCACTTCGTCACGGCGCACGAATAAATACTGCTGACCCTTCATCACTTCCAGCAACAGCCGTTCATAGGCATCGGGAATACGTGACTTCGGAAATGCGTTGTTAAAATCCAGGTGTAACGGTCCGGGCCGCAAGCGCATGCCTTTATCCAAACCGCTGTCTTTGGTGAGTACCTGAAGCGCAATCCCTTCATCCGGCTGTAGGCGAATAATCAGTTTGTTTGAGGCAATCCCGCGCTGGTCAGGATCAAAAATATAGTGCGGCTGCTGGCGGAAATGGATCACGATTTGGGACAGCTTTTCAGGCATGCGCTTACCGGTACGTAGGTAAAACGGCACGCCTGCCCAACGCCAGTTGGAAACCTCAGTCTTCATTGCCACAAAGGTTTCGGTTCTGCTTTCGGTGTTTGCGCCCTCTTCTTCCAGATAGCCCGGCACTGGCTGACCATCGTTAGTGCCTGCAGTGTATTGGCCCCGAACGACATCACGCCCTAGCGCCTCGCCAGTGAAAGGTTTAAGCGCTTTCAGCACTTTTACCTTTTCATCACGAATCGCATCGGCATCCAGGTTGGAAGGTGGATCCATGGCGATCAAACAAAGTAGCTGTAGCAAGTGGTTTTGCACCATATCGCGAAGCTGTCCAGCGTCGTCGAAGTAACCCCACCGCCCTTCAATGCCGACTTTTTCCGCCACGGTAATTTCTACATGGGAAATATGATTCTGATTCCATTGCGTACCGAACAGCGGGTTAGCAAAGCGCAACGCAATCAGGTTTTGTACCGTTTCTTTACCCAGGTAGTGGTCAATACGGTAAATGCGCGACTCAGGAAAAACCGCCCCAATCGCATCGTTAACTTCTTCTGATGACACCAGGTCGTAGCCAATGGGCTTTTCAACGATGACCCGCGTCTGCTCATCCAGGCTGCCACTCGCTTCAAGGTTGCGGCAAATATCGCCATAGATCATCGCCGCAACGGATAGGTAGACGACCATCGGACGATCAGCGCCTTCGCGCCACTGACGTATTTGCTCAAAGCCTTCGGCTTTTTTGAAATCCAGCTGGCAGTAGTCAAGCCGGTTTAGAAAGCGTTCGAGGCTCTCTTTATCCTGCTCATCTTTTTTCAGCCGCTTTTGCAACGCACCATTAACCAATTGGCGAAACGCAGCGGTATCATGTTCTTGACGCGCCAGCCCCATGATACGCGTGCTTTCGGGCATCAAGCCTTCACGGTCAAGGTGATAAAGCGCAGGAAACAGCTTGCGCATTGCAAGATCGCCCAGCGCCCCAAACAGCGCTAAATCAATAGCGTGACTCTGATCGCCCAGCGGGGCATGTGACTGGCTCATCTCAGCTCCTATTTATAATTAGATGATCTAATGTAGTTAGATTACCTAAAACTTACCTTATAAAGGACATTATACGCAATATTTGATGTAATTTTACTACAAAATAACGTTTACCTTCCTCTATTTCGCTATGCCTGAACGGCGTTGGCACCAACGCTCACCGTCTTACCCCTTTATTACTACCGTTTTATTTACTCTACGCCCCTGATATACGCCACCACTACGCCCCTTAAGGATGAGGTGAGCAAGCGCTGAATTGGCCACGCTGACACTGACTAAAGCGCTGCTCATCAATCAAGATGCTCACAGCAGCACTATAAGACAACAACAATGAGGTATTCACATTATGGCAACGTATCGACCACTCATAATGCCGCTGCTAACCGCCACACTGGCTGCCAGTACCATCGCGCCTGCTGTTGCGTTCGATGACGACCGCTTAACCATCTGGATGGGCGACAATAAAGGTCAGGAGGGCATTCGTGCGGTTGCCGAGCAATTTCTTGAAGACACAGGAATTGAGGTACGGGTGATTTTTCCCGATAACCTTACCGACCGCTTTCAGCAAGCGGCGGGAAGTAGCCAAGGGCCGGACATCGTCATCTGGGCTCACGACCGCATGGGCGAATGGGCACAAAGTGGCTTATTGAAACCAGTTGCCCCAAGTGACAGCTTCCGCGAGGCGTTTTACGACTTCACCTGGGAAGCGGCGCT
>SKHS01000204.1 GCA_007116835.1 Halomonas sp. | reverse complement strand
TGGACATCTGCTGCAAGACCGTATTGACTATTTCCATGAAAGCCTGTGCTCGGGTCGTGGTGTTATAGGAGACCTCATTATCTGAGCATCAGGCTTTCTTTAAAACTGTCCGAACCATTGTAGGATGATAGCCCGTTAACGCCTCGGCCCCTTGGCTCACTAGCTGCATCGTCCAATAAGAGTCATTGAGGCATCGATACGCCATCCCAGGAAGATGATTAAGCAGCGTGTTTAAACGGCGCTCGCTCTCTCGGGCTGTTTTTTCGCTGCCGCGGAGTGCCTGTTCAGCCTGACGACGACTTAACTCTGCCCCTGCTTGAGCGGCAACCAGATGTAAAATTTCTCTTTCGAAGCCATCAAGCTGCATCGGCTGGTTGCTAAGCACCGCTAAGAGACCAATGGCCGACCCTTCAGCTGAAAACAGCGGCAGCCCCATATAGCTCTCTGCACCCAGCTGGCAAAGCAGCTGATCTTCAGGGAAGCGCGCCTGGACACCGCAGGTGTACAAGCAGGGCGCTCGCCCAATGACGGTTTCGCAAGGCGTGCCGGCAAGTGGATAAGAGACATTGGCCTGCTGTCCGCCATCTGACCAAACGGCCAGCGTTGTGGCCATATGTGGCTCAACCACGACAGCCACCAACGCATGATCCACGCCCAACAGACAGGCCAGCTGTTCAACAAGCGTAGCGTAAAAATCAGCGGTGCCGCTTCGTCCCAATCCTTCCGCCAATTGGCGAAAGACCTCTGCCGCTTCGTTTCTGGTGTGCATTGGCGCACTCGCTTTTATCATTCTGGAGCAGCTGAAAATTTTACACTGCCTTACAATTCACAGCGAGCTATAGCATAAACAGCTATTTTATTGATTTACAATGCCTACACATGACACTGCCTACGCACGGGTTCTATGATAGTTCGTTTGGTATATAACTTAGTGGCTGCTCGCTACGCTGGACAGCACGTTAGGAGATAACATGATGGGCCTTTCAGCAAAAGACGAGACACTGTATGCCTCGCTCACCAGTGAGCTTCCCTGCTTTCTTAGTAAAGCACTTTTGCAATCTGCACATCTGCCTTCACTACCTGCGGTAGCACTGCAGGTTCTGGAAGTGGCACGCGCTTCCAACGCGTCCCTTCATGACTATGCTAGCGTCATTGAACATGATCCTGGATTAACGGCTCGCCTTATTGCAGTAGCGAACAGCGTACACAACCTGCGTTCTGCACTCCCCGCCCAGACCAGCCTTGAGGCTACACAGCGCCTGGGGCTAGATGCAACGCTGGCCACGGTTTTGCGCTTCACGCTCTTCCCAGGCTTGGATACAGCGAGCGCTGCATTCCCTACCTGGCAACGGGCAATTATTGCTGCAGTTGCGGCAAGCCAATTGGCGTATCAACTATGCCCAGCCCAGGTAGGCAAGACGTTCACACTCGCCCTGCTGCAAGACATCGGTATCTTGGCGATCTTATCTACCTACCCTAACGAAGCCGAATTACTTTATGCCGACGTTCACACTCCTCATGGGCAGTTGGCACACGCCGAGTACCAACGCTTTGGCAGTGATCATACGCGTGTCGGTGCATGGCTGGCAGCGAAATGGGGGCTGCCCAATAACGTGGTGCACGCTATTTATCAAAGCCATGACGGCTTTCTGACCGATGATATGGCCACACTCTGCCTACGCCTGTCAGGTCCAATAGCAGATGCGTGGCTTAGCCCTGAGCCCAGCACCGAACTGGCGGTACTACTCAAACAACTGGCCGCCCTAGGCAACATTCCTGGGCGAACTTTTGAAGCACTTTTTCAACAGTTGTCCCAGCAGCTTACGTTAGTCACGGATATTCTGGACATCACCTTGCCGTTGCATACTGATAGCCAATCGCTGCTTGCGGACGCTCAGCAGTTGCTCTACCAACATACGTTAGCGCTGACCGCCAGACTAGATACTCAACAGCAGCAGGTGTACGAATTACAACAGCACAACACGGCATTAGAAGAGCGCAGTCGCATTGACCCACTCACTAAACTGGCTAATCGTGCTTGGTTAGAGAAACAGCTGCAGGAACGTTTTACACTCTGCAATGAGAACAGCCGCACGATGTCGGTCATCTTTATTGATTTAGACCACTTTAAAGTCCTGAACGACCAATACGACCATCAAACAGGCGATGTCATTTTAGAGCGCTTTGGTAAAACGCTGGCGTCGTTAATTCGAAAAGGCGACCTGGCTGGGCGCTATGGCGGTGAAGAGTTTTTAATTATTTTGCCAGATGAAACGGCACAGACTGCCCAGCGTTTAGCCGAGCGGATTGCCCGCCGTCTGAATGAGCAACCAATGATAGAAGTCGACCAGGAAGCGCTGTTTATCACAGCGTCTATGGGCATTGCGTGTTTAAGCGACGGGGACTTTCGTGACGAGCGAGAACTCATCGATGCCGCCGACCAAAGCATGTATTCCATTAAACGCTCTGGCCGACGCGGCATCTCTGTCTATGGCCGTGAATGATGCCTTATCATCGGTTCATTGACTGAGGGAGGTGCAAGGCGATTTCGGGGAAGATATGCATTAGCGCAATTGCTAGCATCATCAGTAGGAAAAACGGCAGAGTAGCTTTGGTGATGGTCAGAATATCTTTACCGGTCAACCCTTGAATGACGAACAGGTTAAAGCCAACAGGAGGCGTGATCTGCGACATTTCCACCACAATCACTAGGTAGATACCGAACCAGATCAGATCAAACCCAGCAGCACTCACCACCGGCATGATAATCGCTGTGACGAGCAGAATGAGCGAGATGCCATCCAGAAAGCAGCCCATTATCAGTAGCAGCAGCGTTAAGGCCACCAGTAGCATCGTGGGCGATAGTCCCATTTCACCAATCGTTCGCGCCAACTGCATGGGCACTTGGGTAAAGCCCATCGCCGAGGTGAGAAATGATGCCCCTGCAATAATGAAAGCGATCATGCAAGCTGTGCGTACTGCCGCAAACAGCGAACTGCTAAAGATCTGACGATTAAAGCTGCCGTTGCAACGCGCAATGATCATTGACAACACAACCCCCACCGCCGCTGCTTCGGTAGGCGATGCAAGCCCGCCATAAATCGACACGATAATACCGCCAATCAGCAGTAGAATGGGTACGAGCGACCACGTGTTGCGCAGCTTTTCAACAAAGCTCATACCCGACTCATCAGCACCGGTTAGGCCAGCGCGATTGCCCTTCAACAGCGCCCACAGCACCAGGTACGTCATAAACATCGCGAGGATCATCAGGCCAGGCCCTATGCCCGCCATAAACAGCCGGGTAATCGACTGCTCGGTCACCACACCATAAACAATCAGAACGATGGAAGGCGGAATGAGTAGTCCCAGCGTCGATGCGCTAGCCAAGGTGCCAATGGCCATATTGCTGTCATAGCCGCGCCGCTCAAGCTCTGGCAGCGTCATCTTGCCCACCGTGGCACAGGTAGCAGCAGACGAGCCACAAACAGCGGCAAACATGCCACTACCAATGATATTGGTATGCAACAGGCGACCCGGTAGGCGGTTTAACCAAGGTGACAAACCACGAAACATATTGTCGGCTAGACCCGAGCGAAACAGAATCTCTCCCATCCAGATAAACATCGGTAACGCCGTTAGATCCCAGCCATAGCTAGCACCCCAGAAATCAGACGCTAAGATAGGGCCCGGCGAAAAGGGGCTAAAAAATTCTAACGCAATCCACGCCGTCCCGATCAGCGCAAACGCAATCCACACCCCACTGCCTAACAGCAGCACTAGGGTAAAAATAGTCGCTAAACTTAGTAGTAGCACGGCGAGTCTCCAGAGTAGTCGGCTTAGTGCATTTCGCTATCGTCAGTTGCGGTGGCCTCGCGAAAACTTGCAGGGTCGCGGGCAGCAATACGCAGTGCCATTAACAGCGCTTCAGCCAGGGCTAAGCACAGCAGTCCTACGCTGGTGGCTAACACGGTTTGAGGGATCCACAGAGGGATGGACAGAAAACCTGAAGAGACATCGTTGTATTGCAAACTCTCTCTAGCTAACTCGATCAAGCCATAGCCAAGTAGCAGACTAATCGCCAGTGCAACGATTAACCCGAAGACTTCAAACCAGACCCGAATCACCGATGGCAGGCGTGAAATAAGCAGCGTCACGCGGATGTGGGCATGGTGCACAAAGGTGTAGGCAAGGCCAAGAAACGTAGCCCCCACTAATAAATAGGACGCCATTTCCGAAACACCGGTGATACTCAAACCAAGCCGGCCCAGCCCAACAAGCACAAGCAGTGCATCGACTAACCGAAACGTCACCTGCACCGCGATGAGCCCACAAATAGCCACCATGCACGCCGCTGCCCCCCAGGCACCGAGGCGATAGAGCTTGTCGAATTTAAACGTCATGTTCGCAGCCTCATTGAGCGCGTGAATGGGCAGGGCGACCAAGAAGGCCGCCCCTTAATCTAGAATTAGTGATCAAGCTGTTCACGATAAGCGTCTAAGGCTTGTTTAGCGTCGTCGTCAGCGCGGGACTCCCAATCAGCAAACAGCTCATCACCTGCCGCTTGCAGCGCTGCCACAATTGCGTCATTGGGCTCGGAAACCGTTATGCCATTATCAATCAGCGCTGCCGTACTGGTGTCGTTGTTATCACGACTCATCTGCCAGCCACGCTCTTCAGCCCGCGCGGCGGCCTCCATCAAGGCGTCTTGCGTCGATTCATCTAAACGATCAAAGCTACGCTGGCTAATAAAGACGATATTTTTAGGCAGCCAAAGATTGGCATCAGTGTAATCAGTAACATAGTCCCAGGCGGCCATGGCGTTGCCCGTCGCACTCGAGGTGATCATGGCATCCACGCGGCCAGTACTAAACGCGGTAGGAATATCCGACTCTTCGGTTTCTGTTGGGCTGCCTCCCAAATTGTTCACAAACCGCTGGGTATTAATATTCGGGGCACGTACGCGTAAACCTTCAAACTGATTCGGATCGGTTAACGGTTCTGCGGTGTAAATACCCTGGGCAGGCCAGGCCACGGCATACAGAGGAATGAGCCCTTCGTAAGCAAAGAGCTCGGTAATCATATGCTTGGTCGCTTCCCATAGGGCGTAGGCTTCTTCATAACTGCCTGCAACGCCTGGCAACGTGTCTACTTCAAAAATCGGATCATCATTCGAGAGAACCGACAAGAACACTTCACCTGCGTCGATGGTGCCGCGGCGTACCGACGGTTTAATTTCACCATGAGAGACCAGTGAACCACCGCTGTGCACCGTAATGGTCAAATCACCATTGGTGGCCTCAGCCACATCTTCAGCAAACTGCTTATTATTTTGGGTATGAAAGCTGGCATCACCATACGGTGTTGCCATGGTCCACTGAGCCGCATGAGCAGTTGCAGCGGCGGCAAGACTACAAGCGGTAACAAGCAATAATGGCGTTGCTATACGTTTACGCATGGGGGACGTCCTCTTATTCGTATTAATGGAAGTTCATGTTAATGAAGATTCATATTGGTGGAGGTCTTGCGTTAGGGGTGGCAGAGGATGCACTAGGTAGCACCCAACGCACGGTGAAATCAGTACTTGCCATTTCAACGTGCCGTTCCCTGGCGTAACTAGACGCACACTCTTGGGCAATTCGACCCACGCTGCGACAAAAGCGTGGGTGGTTGGCACTGCGCCAAATCACATCATAGTTCATAGGTGGCAAGGGAGACGGTAGCGCCACGCGACATAAGTCGCCCCGCTGCCACTCATCTAACACGGTGGCAACAGGTAAGGCGCCAATTCCCAGACCTTCCATGGTCATTCGTGCAATGGTCATTAGCGTGCTGACACTATGAATGCGCGGCTGCTGAACACCAGCGTCCGCCAGGTAGCGCACCAGTTCTTCGTAGGGACGCGCTTGTCTACCAAAGGAAATAAACGGCAGCGCGTGGCACCATGCGTCAGGGCGTTCACTTAGCAGTGCGGCATGGCGAGGTGAGACAAACATACCCATCTCATAGGGGCTTAACGTGTCACACTCGATTTGCTCCGGGGCCAGGTAGCCGTTCATTGCCAGCAAAATATCGAGTTCATTACTGATCAACCGATTATTGAGGGCCGGTGAATAGTCGACGGTGAGCTCAATAATCAGCTTGGGATAACGTTCGGTAAGCTGCTGAATAAAATCAGGAAACCAGCTATGGGCAATGGTTTCGATGGTGCCTAGCCGAAGGGGCGCAGAAAAGGCCTCCTCATTGTCGAACAGCTTTAGTGCTTCATCACGCTGGTGCAATATGCGTTCAGCATGCAGAAAGAATTCTCGGCCACGCATCGTCGGCTGGATCGGCCGCGCCGAACGCTCAAGCAGCAATTCGCCAACGGTACTCTCAAGACGTGAAATACGCTCAGAAATAGAAGGTTGCGTAATATGCAGGCGTACTGCCGCCTTTCGAAAAGACCCTAGCTTTACTGCCCACACAAAGGCGTCTAGCTCTTTAAAATCCAGCATAAGTTTGCCTAACCAACGGTTGCGGTAACATCAACAAGGATTTCAACACAGGGCTGGTAACACCGCGCGCTGTGTCGCTCCATAACGCAATGTGCCACTAAGAAGCATGGTCGCATTGCTTTGTAATGCAATCTTAAGGCCAGCGTGTCGATGTTGGCAGGCAAAGAGCAATCTCTTCTGCCCGGCACACGGGGGACAGGCTGAACCGCGGCTGGCGTGTACATGCTGCACTCCTCAAAGTCGCTCACTGGTCGCCGATTATTATTGGCACGGTAGGTGCTCATTAAGGCTGATGTGAACGCTTTTTTATAATCTTTTATCGAGTCGCTTTATTTATTTGATAATCGGAACACGTCCCAGGGTCAACTATTTTTCCAATAAATAACAGCATGATAGGAAGCACCGATAGTTAGTATCGCTAAAAACGATTGGCACTTATCAAGATAGATTCATATATTAGCTCTTAAGCCACCCTACTAATAATCATGCTAACTACTGACACCCTCAACGCTAAGTAATTAATAGCAGTGTTTTTTTAATGAGTGCTGTTAATAACACTTTTATCTAATAAATTTAATGTACGTCAGGAGACACTATGGCAACCCCACTGCTGAACTGCGACATGGGCGAAAGCTTTGGTAACTGGTCGATTGGCCTAGATGCCGAGGTGATGCCTCACGTTGACTGTGCCAACATTGCCTGTGGTTACCACGCTTCTGACCCTCACGTAATGCGTCGCACCGTTGCGCTCGCGGTACAACATCGGGTGCGGATCGGCGCACATCCAGGCTACCCCGATTTAATGGGGTTCGGCCGCCGCTCGATGGCCTGTTCCCCCGCCGAAGTGGAAGACATGGTGCTCTATCAAGTGGGTGCACTGGCTGGGATTTGCCAAGCAGAAGGCGCAACGCTCAGCTATATCAAGCCCCACGGGGCGATGTATAACGACATGGCAGCGAACCTTGAGTTACTGGAAGGCGTCATGCGCGCCGTCCAGGCCTACGATGCCGCGCTTCCGCTAATGGTCATGGCGACCGCCGACCCAGAGCCTCATCGTCAGCTGGCGAAAAAAATGGGCATTACCCTGTGGTTTGAAACCTTCGCAGACCGCGCTTATGAAGCAACCGGCCATCTCGCCTCTCGTCGCTTGGAAGGTGCGGTTCATCACGATCAAGCCACTATCGTTGCGCAGGCCGTAGCACTTGCCAAAGGCGAGGCGCTCACCGCCCGCGATGGCAGTGCGCTGCAGCTGCCCTGCGACACCCTGTGTGTGCATGGCGACAATCCAGAGTCAGTCGCTGCCGTGCGTGCTATTCGTGATGCCTTTACGGCGCTGGAGTCAGCGTGAAACTGCGTTTAGAAACCGCCGCCATGGATGCCCTGACCGTTCGGCTGTTTGACACGATCGATGAATCCAATATGGCGTGGATCATCGCTGCCGATCAAACCCTACGCAAGGCGCTGGGTGAGGCACTGATTGACCTGATTCCCTCCTACACCACGCTGCTGGTGCACTACGACTGCCAACAACTCACATTTGCTCAAGTCACTACGCTGATTCGCGGTGCATTACGCCATTTAACGCCCGCCGAATCGCAGAACGGCCAACTGCATGAGATCCCCGTGTGGTATGACGAAAGCGTAGGGCCTGAACTTGGGGGCGTGGCAAAACGTGCAGGGCTCAGCGTTGACGCCCTGATTGAGCGTCACTGCAACCATGACTACTGTGTCTTCGCGCTTGGCTTCGCCCCCGGCTATGGCTTTATGGGCTTGGTAGATGAAGACATTGCCACGCCACGCTTGAAAACACCGCGACGCAAAGTCGCGCCAGGCAGCGTGGGCATTGCCGATCGACAAACCGCGATCTACCCACTCCTTTCCCCAGGCGGTTGGAATATTTTAGGTCGCACCGCCGTGCCGCTGTTTGAATACGCTAAGCGGGGTGAACCGCTGCTGCGTCCAGGTGACAAAGTGCGCTTTAAAGCGATCAGCAAAAAAGAATTCGAAGCAGCAGGAGGCGATACAACGCCGATGGAGGAACGGTCATGAGCCAAGCAATGCTGACCGTTAAGCAGGCCGGGCCGCTGGCACTCATTCAAGATACTGGCCGGTTTGGTGTGGGTCATTTGGGTGTCACCCAAGGCGGTGCCGCCGACTGGGTTTCGTTTCGCTGGGCGAACTGGCTACTCGGTAACGCGTCTGATAGCGCGGCGCTTGAAATTGTCATGGGCGGAAACCTCACCTTGGTCGCCAATGCCGAGGTGCGTCTGGCGCTCACCGGAGCCGACCTGGGCGCCACCGTCGATGGCCAGCCACTCACCACTAACACGAGCTTTCTATTACGCTCTGGGCAAACACTCATTTTTCGCCAGCCCCGCCGCGGCCTGCGAGCCTACCTGGCATTTCCTGGGGGATTAAACGCGCCAAAGGTGCTGGGCAGCCGCGCTTGCACTGCACGCGAGCAAATCGGTGGCCTGCATGAAGATGGCAAACCGCTACAAACCGGTGACCAGCTCATCTGGCACGGCGGCGTTACCGCCGAGCATGTGATGCCTGAAGGAACAAAACCCGCCATGCCGGAAAAAAGCTGCCAGCTCAGCATGGTGCTTGGCTCACAGGCTGCTCACTTTGCTGGGCGCAGCTTATACGATGCCTTCAGCCAAGCCTGGACAGTGGATAATCGCGCTGACCGCATGGGGGTCCGTCTCACCGGAAAGCCCTTGCGTAGCTCACTGGGTGGCATTATCTCCGAAGGTATTCCGCTTGGCGCCGTGCAGATTCCCCCGGACGGCCAGCCGATTATTTTGATGAATGACCGCCAAACCATCGGCGGCTACCCACGCTTAGGTGCACTTACACCCATGGCGTGCGCCCTGCTTGCTCAATGCTTACCAGGAACCGAGGTACGTTTGCGCCCTGTCAGTGCCAGCCAAGCGCAAGTTGCCTATCGGAATCAGATGCGTGTATGGCAATAAGTCAGGCTGCCTAAAATAGAAAAGGCATCCAACAGTGAGCAGGATGCCTTTATTAACAGTGCTGTTACTCACTCTTAAGCGCCAACGATACCGCCATCTTCACGGGTGATTACCAGCGTTGCAGAGCGCGGTATGGCGCTGCCACCTTCAGGCCAGTGACTGATAACGTTGCCGGCGGCAAAATCATCTGCGGAGGTGGTGGCTCCTGGATGCTGGACGTTCACAAACATGGTGCGCTGGTCAGGCGTTGTCACCACGCCGGTGATCTCCTGGCCTATTGGCCCGGTCAAAAAGCGCTTTATTTCGCCTGTTTCAGGGTTGGCGACCAGCATCTGGTTATTGCCAAAGGCTTCAAAGATACCGGTATTCATTACTGATTCACTGATATCTGTTTGTATCCATACCCGGCGGTCAGGGTCGATCCATAAACCGTCAGGGCAGCAGAACATATTGTCGTCATTTAAGGTGTTACCTGCGAGATCACGACTACTTTCTTGGTCTCCCCCAAGTACAAACAGATCCCACTGGAAGCGTTCACCAGCATGGCTGCCCTCTTCCTGCCAGCGAATGATATGCCCGAAGGTATTGTTAGCACGCGGGTTGGCGGGATGCTCGTCGCCCTCTTCACGTCGGGTGTTGTTGGTCAGGGTAAAATAGACTTGCCCAGTGACAGGGTCGACCGCGCCCCATTCTGGGCGATCCATCTTTGTGGCACCCGCAATGTCTGCAGCGCTGCGCGTATTGACTAAGATATCCGCCAGATCTGCAAAACCATTGGCGGGCGTCAAACCGTTCTGACCAGGCGCAAGCGCTAGCCACTCACCGCTGCCATCCTCATTAAATTTGGCAACGTATAAGATACCTTCATCCAACAGTGAGCCATCCGCAGTGGCAGCTTGGTACGGCTGACGAGACACAAATTTATAGATGTACTCAAAGCGAGCGTCATCCCCTGAGTAAGCAACCACTGGCTGCCCTTCCACCGCAGGCGCGAAAATAACGCCTTCGTGTGCAAAGCGCCCAAGGTGGCTACGCTTGACCGGAGCAGACTCCGGCGCCATAGGATCAATCTCTACCATCCAACCAAAGGCATGCGGTTCGTTGCGGAAATCGTCAGCCGCACTTGCTCCCTTGCTGCTCGCATCAAAACGAGCAAACATATCATCTTCACGATCTGCACGATGCCATTGGTAGCGCCCTGTCGCACGCGTTTCTATCCCATAGCGGGTTTGCCGGCGGTCAATATCAGCATCGGTATTGGCGAAGTAGCCCGCCCAATTCTCTTCTGCAGCCAAATAAGTGTTCCACGGGGTAACGCCATGGGCACAGTTATTAATCGTGCCGCGCGTCATGGTGCCGTCTGGGCTGTACTTTGTTTTTACGTGGTCAGTGCCGGCCACTGGCCCTGAAAGTCGCATCGGCGTTTGTGCAGTCACACGGCGGTTTAGCGCATCTTGCACGACTTCCCATTCGCCGCTCTCACCTTGGCGGATACGTACCAGCGTGATGCCGTGGGCATTCATCTCCTTGATAACCTGGTCAGTATCCCGGCTACCATCCGCATGCTGAGGGAAGCCATTACGATCCAGTGCCAGCCCAGCGGCCGCGGCATGTAAAAAGCGCGGTTCAACGTACTCATGGTTAAGCACCAGCAGGCCATCGGTGGAACTTCCGTTTAGCGGAAAGAAGTGCATGCCATCGTGATGGCTCCCCACTTGATGTGCTTGGTCATCGCCGCTAGCATTCTGGGTAAAGGCCGGCATATCGCCACTAATAGGAGTGCCCCAAGGAATAAAGCTCTGTACACGATACCCTTCGGGAACCACGACATTATCTGCAGCGCTAACAGCAACTGGCTTAAACCCTAGGCTAGGCGATGCAATACCGCCCTGTGCTGCAAAGGCATTATTAAAGGGCAGTTTCGTTGCCATCAACCCAGCAATCACCGTTGCCAGCCCCCCCTTCAGCACACCCCGCCGACTCAAACGCTTTTCGAGCACATCACCAAAATAAGCATTGTTAGAGACGTTGCTAAGGGGTTCATCACCTTCTGCCAGAACCGCTGCAACCTTACCTGGAACAAAATGCCGCTGCGTCATCATCCTTCTCCCTTTAATAAAACGAGTGCGGTTTACAGCCGCCAAACTCAGGGGATAAGCATCAGCAATGTTCATGAACGGTAAGTGACACTACGGTTAAACTTACGTGTTATATCGAACCAAAAAAACCCGCATCTTTCGATGCGGGTCAGGACAGGGAAGGTGTTGCTTGGTACAGCAGTTGGCGTCTACGCGACGTCGAAGCGGTCTGCGTTCATCACT
Source organism: Halomonas sp. (assembly GCA_007116835.1). Lineage (GTDB taxonomy): Bacteria > Pseudomonadota > Gammaproteobacteria > Pseudomonadales > Halomonadaceae > Vreelandella. The sequence continues at coordinate 1,225 of SKHS01000204.1, read as the reverse complement.
TTTGTCCAGGCAGCAACGAAGTCTTTGACAAACTTCTCGCCATTATCGTCCTGGGCATACACTTCTGCGTAAGAGCGCAGCAGTGAGTTAGAGCCAAACACTAGGTCAACGCGCGAAGCGGTCCACTTCACAGCACCCGTGGCACGGTCGCAGATTTCGTAAGCGTTGTTACCCACCGGTTTCCAGCTATTGCCCATATCGGTCAGGTTGACGAAGAAATCGTTGGTCAACTGGCCTTCACGGTTGGTAAATACGCCGTGCTTGGTGCCGCCATAGTTGGTGCCCAGCACCCGCATGCCGCCCAATAACACGGTCATTTCCGGGGCAGTCAGCCCCATCAGCTGGGCACGATCCAGCAGCATCTCTTCAGGTTTGACGATGTAGTCTTTCTTCTGCCAGTTACGGAAACCATCGGCAAGCGGCTCTAGAGGCTCGAAAGAATCGGCATCCGTCATCTCGTCCGTCGCATCACCACGGCCTTTGAGGAACGGTACACGCACCTCATAGCCCGCTGCTTTGGCCGCTTTTTCGATCGCCACGCTGCCTGCCAAAACAATCACATCGGCAATGCTGGCACCGGTATCAGCAGAGATTTGCTCATACACCTTAAGTACATCAGCAAGACGCTCAGGCTCGTTGCCTTGCCACTCTTTCTGGGGCGCCAGACGAATGCGAGCACCGTTAGCGCCACCGCGCATATCAGAACCACGGTAAGTGCGCGCGCTATCCCACGCAGTGCTGACCATGTCGCTGATGCTTAGACCACTCTCAGCGATTTTCTGCTTCACCACTTCTTCGCAGTAATCGGTGCTACCAGCAGGCACTGGATCTTGCCAAATCAGGTCTTCCGCCGGTGCTTCTGGGCCGATATAGCGCGCTTTCGGTCCCATATCACGGTGAGTCAGCTTGAACCATGCTTTCGCGAAGGTCTGCTTGAAGTACTCCGGATCGGCGATGAATTTTTCGCAAATGGCACGATACGTTGGGTCCATCTTCATCGCCATGTCCGCATCAGTCATGATGGGGTTGTGACGAATAGAGGGATCGGTTGCATCAACCGGCTTATCTTCTTCTTTAATATCGATAGGCTCCCACTGATGGGCACCAGCAGGACTTTTCTTCAACTCCCACTCGTAGCCAAATAGCAGGTCAAAGTAGCCCATATCAAACTTGGTCGGGTTGGTGGTCCAAGCGCCTTCAATACCGGACGTTACGGCATTGCTCG
>SKHS01000172.1 GCA_007116835.1 Halomonas sp. | reverse complement strand
CTTTTTAATGGGCGCTCTTCACTCCTCAGGAATAATCACTAACTGCCCATAGCGTACGCTACGTGATGACGTGACCTCATCGGAAAACTGCTTTAACGCGCTGCCCTGCCCTTTTAATAGCGCCACTTCCAAACAGCTATCATGATTAATATGCACATGCAGCGTCGACAGCGTTAGATCGTGATGATCATGAGAATGACGCGTTAACCGCTTAGACAAATCGCGTGCGGCGTGGTCGTACACATAGACCAGCGCCCCCATGCACGGTGCTTCCGGGGCAACTTCTTCCTTTGCTTGCTTTAGCCCACTACGTGTTAAATCACGAATCGCTTCTGAACGGTTTTGATAGCCGCGTGCATGCATCAATGCATCGACTTCGCTTAACAGTTCCTCATCCAGCGTTACCGTTACCCGTTGCATACCCTCTCCTTAACTACCACCGCAAGCGCGGCGTTGCCGTAACTACCCGCCATGAAAGTATGATGTTATTGTTAAAACATCATACTTATTTAAACGGTCATTATATGCACTGCGACTATCGCTTCATCTTACCGGGTCTGGCAGCTGTATGTTTGATGTTCAGCCCACCTATTGCAGCAAAAGAGCAGTTAGTGCTGGCAATAGGCGGAGAGCCGGAGCAAGGCTTTGACCCGCTGCTAGGCTGGGGCCAATACGGCAACCCGCTATTTCAATCAACGCTGCTGACCCGCAGCCGCGACCTTACCCCGCAAGCCGGTCTAGCGACCGCTTGGTCACTTTCACAAGACCGACTTACCTGGACGCTCACTCTACGCGATGATGCCCGCTTTGCCGACGGCACACCGCTGACAGCTAAGGATGTTGCTTATACCTTTAATGCCGCCGCCGCCGCCGGCGGGCGAGCCGATGTCAGTGCGCTCACTAAAGCACGCGCCGTTGATTCTCGTACGGTTGAACTCAAACTCAACGCGCCACGTATTACCTTTATTGATCAGTTAATGACCCTTGGTATTGTGCCCGATGCTAATCGGGAAAACGGCTATAACGAAGAATATGGCAGGAAGCCGCTTGGCTCAGGCCCTTACCGTTTAGTCGAATGGCAAGAGGGCGAGCAACTGATTGTTGAGCGCAACCCCTATTTTTATGGCCAAACACCTGCATTTGAACGATTGGTGTTTGTGTTCAGCGGCGAGACATCGACGTTAAGCGCCGCCCATGCCGGGCAGCTTGATCTTGCTGCCGTGCCACCAGCGTTAGCCACCGCCTTACCCGAGCATATGCAACGCATCGTGATGGAAAGCGTTGATAACCGAGGCATTTTATTTCCAATCCAACCAGACTTAGGCGAGCGCGCGCCCTCCGGTGCGCCAATTGGCAATGATGTAACGTCTGATCTCGCTATTCGTCAAGCGATCAACCACGTGTTAGACCGAGAAACGCTCGTGGATGTTGCCCTGAATGGCTTTGGCCGCCCCGCGTTTAGCCCTGCCGATGGGCTACCTTGGAGTCTTGCTGATGAGGCGTTTACCGGCCCTTCCCTGGATCGCGCCAACGCGCTTCTCGACACCGCAGGCTGGGAGCGTCATGCAGACGGGCTGCGCTATAAAGACGGGCTGCCCGCACGCTTTCGGCTGACCTACCCTGCCAGCGACACCACCCGCCAACTGCTCGCCCAGGTCAGTGCTGAAATGGTGCGCCCTCTAGGTATTGAGATGCAGCCGACAGGACGTCACTGGGACGACATACAGCGCGAGGCACTGCACCAAGATGCCATTGTGTTTGGCTTTGGTAGCCACAGCCCACAAGAGGTGTACTACCTGTTTCATAGCCAGCATGCAGGGTTTGGCTTCTATAACAGTGGTTACTACGCAAACGCGACGGTAGATAGCCACCTAGAGGCCGCTCAGGCAGCCGCGGGCCCAGAAGAGGCTAACCCACACTGGCAAGCCGCTCAGTGGGACGGCCATACAGGCTATGGCGTTAGGGGCGATGCCAGCTGGGCATGGATGGTCAATCTTGACCACGTATATGCGGCCGATGCGTGCCTGGATGTCGGGGAGCTAGGCGTTGCCCCCCATGGCCACGGCTGGCCAATTACCGCCAACTTACTTGAGTGGCACTGGACGTGCGATTGATAAAGCTGCTGACAAGCCGCCTAGCACGACTTGTATTGGTATTGCTGTGCGTCTCGGCGATGTCATTTGGCTTAATCATGCTCTCGCCAGTCGATCCAATTGATGCTTACCTCGGCCCTCAAATGGCTCAGGTAAGCCCCGAACAGCGCGCTTTAATCGCCGAAAAATGGGGTTTTGATGCGCCACCTGCCGCTCAATTTAGCCAGTGGCTACGCCAATTGCTAAGCGGCGAGTTAGGCTGGAGTCATATTTACAACCAGCCCGTCAGCGAGGTGATTAGCCAGCGCTTTCAGCGCTCATTTTTACTGCTGGGCAGCGCTTGGTTACTGGCCTTATTTGTCGGCTTTGCGCTGGGCATTATCGCTGGCGCTAAAGAGGGCTCACGACTAGACCGGCTGATTTGCGGCTATGCCTATGTCACGGCATCTACCCCTACGTTTTGGTTGGCCATGCTGGGACTGCTGCTGTTTTCGGTTTACCTCGGCTGGATGCCTACCTGCTGCGCTGGCCCTACAGGCGTTGTTACTCAAGATGTTAGTATGCTGACGCGGCTACATCACCTGGTGTTACCTGTCGCCACGCTGGCACTGCTGGGTATTGCCGCCATCACCCTACACACCCGCGCGCGCATGGTGGCACTTATGCGCTCCGACATTGCTCTTCATGCTTTTTCCCAAGGAGCCACTCGCTTCGATATTGCTTGGCGTCATGGCATCCGTCACGCCAGCCTACCGGCGTTAACACTGGCTTTCGCTTCGCTTGGTGAGCTGTTTGGCGGCTCCATATTAATCGAGCAGGTATTTGCCTACCCAGGGCTTGGGCAAGCAACCGTTGAAGCCGGACTGCGTAGCGATGTACCGCTGCTATTAGGCATAGCGCTGTTTACCGCGCTGTTTGTGAGCATTGGTAACCTGATCGCAGATAGCCTCTACCACCTGATAGACCCGCGCATCACTGGGGAACAGCCACAATGAACGCTCAGCCTCGCTTTGCAGCGGCTGTCTACTGCGGCCTGTTTTTTATGCTATTGGCAATACTGGCAAGTAGCGCATGGTGGCTGGGCAACAGTCCATCACAGATGCAGTTTGACGCACGACTGATGCCTCCCAGCACTCGTCACTGGCTAGGCACCGATGCGCTGGGCCGTGAACTATGGGCGCGCACGTTGGCTGGGTTACGGCTCAGCTTTTGGGTGGGTTTAAGTGCCGCCCTACTAGGAACGATCATTGCGCTAACGTTAGCCGCGGTTGCCACACTATCGACAACGCTCAATGCCATTATTAGCTTGCTAATCGACACGCTCTTAAGCGTACCGCACCTCATTTTATTGCTGCTCATTGCCTTTGCTTTAGGCGGCGGCACCCATGCTGTGATTATCGCCGTCGCCTTTACCCACTGGCCTAGCTTAGCCAGGGTGCTGCGTGCCGAGCTGTTAACGGTGCGCTATGCGCCCTACGTGGCTATCTCTCAGGGGTTTGGTAAACGCCGTGGGTTCATTTTAGTGCACCATTTACTGCCCCACGTGTTGCCACACTGCGTCGTCGGCGCATTACTACTGT
>SKHS01000094.1 GCA_007116835.1 Halomonas sp. | reverse complement strand
GTGGCTTAGGTTTTGTATGAATGGCTCTGGCCAATAGCAATGGACGCTTCAAGCACGCTGGGGCTATGGGTCTCAACACGATGGCGAACGCTATGAAGTGCATAAAGGGACCAAAGGTGGGAAACCGGGGTGCCAACAAAAAAGCCCACGATTTCTCGTGGGCTTTTTTGTAAATTTGGCGCGCCCGGTAGGAATTGAACCTACGACCTTCGGCTTCGGAGGCCGACACTCTATCCAACTGAGCTACGGGCGCTTTGGGTGCGTATCGTACCCGTGTGGGCGCGCTGTGTCCAGCTGCCTAGCGGTTTTACAGCCGCTTTGATTGACCATTTTTGCCTCTCTGGTGCATGCTTTCGAAGCACTGCCAACCCTTAGTGAAACTGGGAACACACTATAATGAAAACATTTGCACGTAACACGCTGGCACTGGGCATTTCACTGGCGCTGGTAAGCGCCGCGAACGCCGCTGATTTTGCTGATATGGACCCCATCACCTTACGTTTAGCCCACGTGGTTAACGAGCAGGATGGCTTCCATATCGCCGCCACCAAGTTTGAAGAGCTGGTGGAAGAACGCACCGAAGGCAAGGTGACCATTGATATCTACCCCAACGCTTCATTGGGTGACGAACGCACGCTGCTGGAGGGCATGCAGATCGGCACGGTAGATATGGGGGTGATTACCAACGGGCCGGTGGCCAACTTTGTGGAAGAGATGGCAGTATTTGAACTGCCGTTCCTATTTCCTTCACCAGAAGCCGCTTATGGCGTGCTAGATGGCCCGATCGGCCAGGAGTTGCTGGATAAGTTGTCTGACGTGAACCTGAAAGGCTTGGCCTACGCTGAGCGCGGCTTCCGCAACCTGACCAACAGCGAGCGGGCGGTGAATTCACCAGAGGATCTAGATGGCCTGCGTATTCGCGTCATGGAAAATCCGGTGTACACCGATACCTTCCGTGAGCTGGGCGCCAACGCCATCCCCATGGCGTGGACAGAGGCGCTGACCGCCATGCAGCAGGGCACCATCGATGGCCAGGAAAACCCAGTAAACGTGATCCATTCGTTCAAGCTGGATGAAACCCAGAACTACATGACCCTTTCTCGCCATACCTACGCCCCGGCGATTTTTGTGATGGGCATGCCCGTTTGGAACCAGCTGCCAGAGCACGCGCAGGCTGTGCTTAAAGAAGCTGCCCAAGAAGCGGCCGAGCATGGGCGCCAGATGAATGCGGATATGGAAGCCGACCAGTTGGCGGCGCTACGCGAAGCCGGTATGGAAATTAATGAAACGCCGGATATCGAAGCCTTCCAAGCGGCGGTAGCGCCGGTGTACGAGAAATACGGTGAGCAGTTCGGTGACTACCTACCACGCATTCAGGAGGCGCTGAATCAGTGATGGCGTTTGCACAGCCTCTTTTGACGCTGCTGCAACGCATTGAGCGCGGGCTGGATGCCATCATCCAGCCCGTGGTGTTTGCGGGCATGGCAGCCTTGATTGGCGTGATTACTCTGCAGATTGTGTCGCGGGTGTTGTTCAGCGCCGTGAGCTGGACAGAAGAGGTCGCGCGCTTTCTGCTGGTGTGGATTACGTTTTTAGCCAGCACACTGGCCTTCCAGCGTGGGCGGCATATCGCCGTGACCTTTGCGGTGGATGCGCTCCCCCTGCCCTTGCGCAAACTGGCACGCTTAGCGGCGCTTGCCGTGGTGCTGGCATTTATGATCATGCTGATTGTGATTGGTTACCGCTATATGCAGGTGCAGAGCTTTCAGAAATCCGCCTCGCTGCGGCTTTCGATGACCTACGTTTACGCGGTGATTCCGCTTTCTGCGGCCATGATGGCGTGGTACGCCCTGGTCGATATGATTGACGTGCTGGTGAACGGTGAGCCAACGGCCTCTGCTCCGGAGGCGCCGCTATGACCCTAGTACTGTTCGGGCTGTTCTTCCTGTTTATGCTGCTAGGCGTGCCGATTGCCTTTGCGATTGGGGCAAGCACGCTTTATGCGCTGCACCAGTCGGGCGTGCCGCTAATGGTGGTCACCCAGCAGATGTTCCAGGGCATTAACTCGTTTGCCCTGGTCGCTATCCCGATGTTTATTCTGGCCGGTGACTTAATGGCCCAGGGTAAGGTCAGCGAGCGGTTGGTGAGCTTTGCTGATTCGTTAGTCGGCTTTATGCGCGGCGGGCTTTCGATTGTATCGGTGATGGCGGGCATGTTTTTCGCGGCTATCTCCGGCTCCGGTGCCGCCACCACGGCAGCCGTGGGCTCAAGCCTGGTGCCAGAGCTTAAGCGGAAAGGTTACGACCTGCCTCGGCGGCCAGCTTAATTGCTGCCAGCGGCACGATTGGCGTGGTGATCCCCCCTTCGGTACCAATGATTATTTACGCGGTGATTGCTCAGCAGTCGGTATCGAAGCTGTTTTTGAACGGCTTTTTGCCGGGGCTGGTGATGGGACTGGGCCTCATGGCCATTGCGATTACTCAGGCCTATAAGCGTCAGTACCCCAAAGGCACACCGCTGTCGCTGCCTACCATTTGGCGCACGCTGAAAGCGGCTAGCTGGGGGCTGATGACGCCGGTGATTATTTTGGGCGGTATCTTCTCGGGTATCTTCACGCCCTCGGAAGAAGCGGTGGTGGCGGTTAACTACGCGCTGCTGGTGTCGCTGTTTGTGTATCGGGACTTAACCCTGCCCCAGGTATATAAGCTGTTGATTCGCTCGGCGATGACCACCGCGGTGATTATGCTGGTGATAGCCATGTCGGCAGTACTCAGCTGGACGCTTTCAAGCTGGCAGGTACCCGGCGCGATAGCCCAATCGGTGCTGTCGCTTTCCACCAACCCCTACGTAATTATGCTGCTGGTGGTGGCGGTTATTCTGCTCACAGGAGTGTTCATCGAAACGGCTAGCGCTTTGATTATTCTTACGCCAGTTCTGTTGCCGCTGGTGCTGCAGCTGGGGATCGACCCGATCCACTTTGGTTTGATTATTGTGGTGGGGCTATCGATTGGCATGATTACCCCGCCGGTTGCGATCAACCTCTATGTGGCTTCGTCAGTCACTCAGCTACCGCTGGAGCGCATCACCCAGGCAATTATCCCGTATCTTTTAGGGCTAATTGGCGTGCTGTTATTGGTGGTTTACGTGCCTATCCTGCTTGGCTGGTCGGGTAGTTAGCAAGCAGTAAACGCTGAGACGAAATGCGTTGAAATGAAAGGGGGGTTGCCAAACGGCAACCCCCCTTTTGTTTTTACTGCGCGTCATGTGTTTTTTACTGCGCGCAATTTAAACAGCGGAAGGCTTAGAACTCCTCCCAGGCATCTTCGCTTCTTGTGACAGGCGCTTTTTGAGAAGAAAGCGTGGGACGCTTGAGCGCTTGGTGAGCACTTGGCGCACTGCCAGGCAGTGCTTGGCGCGGTTGGCTTAACTGTCGTGTTGACCGTGTTGACGAGGCCTGAGGCTCATCGTCGCCAAGCACAAAGGTGTTGATCAACTCATTGAGATGCTCGGCATGACGACGCATATCAGCAGCGGCGGTGGTTGATTCTTGCACCATGGCAGCGTTCTGCTGAGTCATGGTATCCATTTCCGCGACAGCAGTGTTGATCTGACCAATACCGCTACTCTGCTCCTTAGCGCCGGCACTAATTTCACCGATCACATCGGTCACTTTGGAAACGCT
>SKHS01000144.1 GCA_007116835.1 Halomonas sp. | reverse complement strand
GCCAGGGTAAAAAGGCCACCTCCAGTGGCCAGAAAGTGACCGTTGACGCGGTGAATATGCCGCCCTGAGCGCTTCAGCCGCTCAGAGACGAATTGATCAGCGGTTCCTTAGCGGTGCCCGTACGATTTAACATTGTCAGCACCGTTGGAGCGCGTAAAATATCGCCTCTTTTTTGGTTTTACTTAATGTTATGTTATAACTTATTTATTCGCTGTGAGGACTCTCAATGAGTGAGCGTATGCATCGCCATAACAAGGAAGGTCCTTGTCATTTTTCGCTGATGTCGCTTTCTGCGGCTAAACGGTTGGGCTTAGTGGCGCTGCCATTGCTGGCACTGTGGGGGTTGGTTGTATGGGCCAGCGGGTGGCCACTATGAGTGAGCGTTCACTTTCACGCCTTCAGTTGCATGATCTGCATCTTGCCCAAGGTGGGCGTACGGTGTTGGAACACGTGGATGGTGACATAACGCCGGGGGCTATTACGGCGCTGATTGGTGCCAATGGGGTCGGTAAAAGCACGTTGATTCAAGCCATTATGGGCGAGCTTCGGCCAATTAGTGGTGAAGTGGTCTGCACTGTTGATAAAGCACGCCGTGCGTGGCTGCCTCAACAACTGGCGTTAGACCTGACTTTTCCGATGAGCGTGGAAGAGCTGGTAATGACCGGCAGCTGGCCAAGCCACGGTGCACTGAAGGGCTACTGCGCGGCGCATTATCGTAAGGGTCGCGACATTATGGCGCGCTTGGGCATTTCGCATTTAGCCCACCGTCCGTTGGGCGAGCTTTCCGGTGGGCAGCGCCAGCGGGCACTGATTGGCCGCACGCTGATGCAGGAGGCAGCTCTGCTGCTACTAGATGAACCGTTTGCCAATGTCGATAGCGAAACAGTGGATATTTTAATCCGTATTTTGCGCCAAATGGCCGATGACGGCGCAACCATCATTGTTGTCCTGCACGATATGGATCACCTAAGCCGCTTAGCCGATGAAGTGTTGATGTTAAATGGTGGGCATGCTCGCTGGGTCGCCCCTAGCGAGCTGAACCATCAGCATGCACCCGCTCAGGTCATACCGTTTGCTTTAGGGGGGCGTCATGCTGGCACTGCTTGATGCATGGTTCGTGGCACCTTTCGATTATGGCTTTATGCGTCGTGCCGTGGTGGGTGGATTGGCACTGTCATTAGCTGCGCCGCCTCTTGGGGTATTTTTGGTGCTACGCGGTATGAGTCTGATTGGCGATGCGATGGCCCATGCAATTTTGCCGGGCGTGGCGCTGGGCTTTCTGTTGGCGGGCTTTTCACTTCCCATTATGAGCGCTGGCGGTGTGCTGTTTGGCCTGCTGGTGGCGTTGTTGGCGGGGGCGGTATCGAAAATGGGTGGCCAGCGGGAAGATGCTGCCATGGCGAGCTTTTTTATTATCTCGCTGGCGGCGGGGGTCATGCTGATTTCGATAGGTGGTAGCAGTGTGGACCTTACCCATGTGCTGTTTGGCTCGATTTTAGCGATTAACTCCACTGCGCTGCTGTTGATTGCCTCTATCAGCACGCTGATTGTGATTATTCTGGCGATTGTTTTCCGTGCGCTGGTGGTGGAGTGCTTGGACCCTTTGTTTTTGCGTGGGCAAAGCCGTCGCAGTGGTTGGGTTCACAGCGTCTTCTTAGGGCTTTTGGTACTTAACTTAACCGCTGGATTTCAAACGTTAGGCACGCTGATGGCGGTGGGTTTGATGATGCTACCCGCGACATCGGCACGTTTTTGGAGCAAGCGCCTTGAGGGCTTGATCGGCATTGCGATTGTGTTGGCAATGATCGCAAGCACCGGCGGACTTCTGCTCTCGTTTCATCTGGATATTCCCTCTGGGCCCAGCATTATTTTGCTGGCTGGGGTGGGCTATCTACTGTCGGCACTGTTCGGCCGCTACCACAGCTTAGCCGCTAAGCTGCGGCGTAAAACAACGCCGCTTGCGCTTGAATAGGTGCCATCACGTTTTATTACTTAACTGGTAAGGAGTGCTGTATGTCGCTTTCCTCTTCTTCGCGCTGGCTGGTGGGTGTATCGGCCATGCTGGCACTGCCCGCAGCAATTGCTAACGAACGCGTTAACGTGGTTACTAGCTTTTCGATTTTGGCCGATATGGTCGAAAATGTCGGTGGCGAGCACGTTAACGTTACCTCGCTAGTCGGCCCCGATGGCGATGCTCACGTTTACTCACCAAGCCCTGGCGATGCCCGTGCTCTAGCGGGTGCCGATGTAGTGGTCTTTAACGGGCTGCTATTTGAAGGGTGGATGGAGCGCCTGATCGAGGCCAGCGACTACTCTGGTATTTTGGTCACCGCCACTGATGGTATTAATGCCTTGGGGTATGCTGGGCATGATGACCACGGGCATGACGACCATGACCACGGGCACGACGACCATGACCACGGGCATGACGACCATGACCACGGGCATGACGACCATGGCCACGGGCACGACGACCATGACCACGGGCACGATGACCATGACCACGGGCATGACGACCATGGCCATGGGCACCACGATCACGAACACGGCGATGATGACCCCCACGCTTGGCAGGATATGCAGCAGGCAAGAGTATATGTGGCCAATATCCGCGATGGTTTGATTGAAGCCGACAGCGATAACGCCGAAAGCTACCAGGCCAACGCAGAGCGTTATTTAGCGGAAATGGCCAACGTAGATGCGGAGATCCGCGCGCTCATCGGCGAAATACCCGCCTCTGCTAGCGTGATTACCGGCCATGACTCGTTTGGGTATTTCTCAAACGCTTACGGGGTTAACTTCCTATCGCCGGTTGGCCTGTCTACTGAAGCCGACCCTAGCGGTGCGCGTATGGCAGCATTGGTGGATGTGATTCAGCAGGAAAACGTTAAGGCGCTGTTTCACGAGAACATGACCAACCAGTCCATCATTAATCAGTTAGCGGAAGAGACCGGGCTGCCCATTGCTGGCACACTGTATGCCGATGCGCTAGCGAGCGAAGGCGAAGCAAGCACTTACCTGGGCATGATGCGCCATAACGCGAGCGTACTTCACGCGGCATTGGCTGAGCCGGGTCACGATGACCACGACCACGACCACGACCACGACCACGACCACGACCACGACCATCATGGTCACAACCACTAAGCGTAAATGTAAACTTTTGAATACCGCCCACGGGCGGTATTTTTTTGCGTTGCATTTTGCCTTGGGGATGGGGAGACTTGGCACCACCGCGTTGTTTTTTACCACTGCAAAGAGCCAACACCATGCGCCTGAACGCCGATTTTAGCCACTTTGCCTGTGTCACACCTGAGCGATACCACTGGGTCAACTCTCCAAGCGCTGGCGTTGAACGCATGATGCTTGACCGCATTGGCGATGAGGTTGCTAGGGCAACGAGCCTGGTGCGCTACGCGCCTAACAGTCAGTTCAGCCGACACACCCACGGTGGCGGTGAAGAAATTTTGGTGCTTGAAGGCGTGTTTGCAGACGAGCATGGCCGTTATCCAGCAGGTAGCTACCTACGCAACCCGATTGGCACTGGCCATACGCCTCACATCGGGGAAGAAGGCGCGCTGATTCTGGTAAAACTTCATCAATTTGATGCAAACGATATCCTGCAGCTGGCTGTACCAGCGCATCGTCTGCCCTGGCAACCCGACCGTCGCACTGGCATTACCTATAAAATGCTGCACACCTACCGCACTGAGCGCGTCAGCTTAGAGCGCTGGGAGGCGAACACGGTTGTTTCGTACCCTTCACTTAGTGGCGGGTTGGAGATTTTCGTGTTGGAAGGGACGGTCAAGGATAACGAGGCAGAGTACCCGGTGGGCAGCTGGTGTCGCTACCCACCGGGTACAGCGCTGACACTGCGCGCAGGTAGCGAAGGTGTGCAGTTGTACCTAAAGCGTGGCCATCTGTCAGCCAATGAAGCCAAGAAATGGCAGCAGGGTTAACAGCACAATCATGGTGACGGCCACCATCACCAGTATCACTTGAAGAGGGTGCGCCATTAGGCGTTTCCATAACGTTGGCGCGTCTCCACGGGCAACGGCCTCTTCATGCTCTTGGCGTGCTTTCGCTTGGCGCTCGTCCTGATACTCGGCCAGGGCGGCTTCCGCCGCTTCACGCTGATGGGGGTTACGCAGCCAAATGGCATCAACACCCAGGCGGAAAAAGCCCGCCTGGGTTTCATAAACATCAAAGCCACGTTCATCAAGCAGTTGGCGTACTTCCAGCGCTTCTTCATCTGTGACGTGGCGCAGCCGAAAGAGTAAATGGGCCATATTAGTCGCCCATGGCCGCCATGCGGTCTGCCTGAATCACTTCAATCCAGTAGCCATCTGTGTCTTTAACGAAAATGACATCCTTCATTTTTCCCTGCTCTGCACGCTTAACGAAGGTCACATCGTGAGCATCAAACCACGCCTGTGCAGCGTCCAAATCAGGTACATTGAAACAAATGTGACCAAACCCTTGGGGTTGTGCATTACCGTCGTGGTAAGCGAAGTCCTGCTGGTTTTCGGTGCCCCAGTTATGGGTCAGCTCTAGCAGACCTTTTTGGCTAAATGTCCAGGCAGTACGAGCCTGGGGGTCTTCCGGCACGTTATCGCTGGCTTCCACATTGGCGAGGAAATAGAGCGAAAACTGCATCTCTTCAAAATCCAGCCGACGCACTACTTGCATGCCAAATACCTGGGAGTAAAACGCCAGGGCGCGCTCTGGGTCTTTTATCCGCAGCATGGTGTGATTTAAGCGAAACCCTTGGGTTTGCGGTGCAACAGGCGCAACGCCTGGGTGCTGTTCACCTTGAAACGACATACTGCTCTCCTTTTACTGCTAAAAAATACGGCTGAGAAATACGGCTAAAAACGCTCGCTACGGTGGAAAAACGCGCTCGACATGGCGCTTATTTTACGCAAAACTTTGACAAACCTGTTACTTCGTACAAGGCTTTACGTTGCTTGCGTGACCTAACACCCATGTATTGTGTGACCTGGCAACAACCTAGTGTGGGCACTGCCCGCATAATTCTAGCCCACATAGAAGGTGGCCGTATGTTTCATGATCTCAATGTCTTAGGTGAACCGTTAACGCCTTGTTGCCATGCGCCGAAAACCGGTTTTTATCGCGATGGCTTTTGCCGCATTGGCCCTGATGATGCAGGCGTGCACTCGGTGTGCGCAATGGTAACTGAAGAATTTTTAGCGTTTTCAAGGGCGCAGGGCAATGATTTGGTGACGCCACGGCCCGAGTATGGCTTCCCCGGCCTCATGCCTGGAGACCGCTGGTGCTTGTGCGCCCATCGCTGGCAGGAGGCCGCCCAGGTAGGGCTAGCACCGCCGGTTATCCTTTCCGGCACCAATGCAAAAACACTGGAAATTATTCCTCTGATATTGCTGCAGCAGCATGCACTGGATGCTGTTCATTAAGGTTTGTGCATCATCCGCCCTGGAAATTCTATGCAAACCCTCTACACTTCTATTTCAACACCTTTACAGTTAGGCGAAGTAACGCCTTTCTGATTCCTCATATTCGCGATGCCCCGTTGACGGCGTCCAACTGGAGTTTGTCATGACTGCAATCGATATGACCCTTGGCGACCGCCTAACGTTAAAGCAATTGGCCCATGCCATACACAATGGCTTTTCACCGATTGTTGAAGTTGAATCAATGGATGGTATCTACAAAGTTCGCTTTCATCATGCTAACGGCGTGTCCGACCTGTGCAATAACGAAGGCCACGTCAGCACCTTTTTAGGCACCGGCGAAATTCGCGATACCCTTGGCCAGCTAGGGCTGACCCACGGTGTGCTTACCTTTGCCGACCAGTGTGGTGATGAAATGATCGGCGTAGAGGGCAAAGCGATAACACCGGATGAAATGCTCACCTATGGCACGCGCATCGCCTTTCGCTGATGACGCACCCAAGCTTTACAGACGACGCCAAGCCAAGGATAGTATTTCCCCGCGATGATCTCCCTATCCTTTCAGCTGGAGGCGGTGCATGCCGTTTGATCTTTCTTTGTATTTGGTGACCGATGCAGCACTGTGCGACCCCCTGGGCATTGAACAAACGGTAGCCGCTGCCGTGCAAGGTGGTGCCACGATGGTACAGCTACGTGACAAGCACGCAAGCGATGAACAGATGATTGCTCAAGCGAAACGCCTTAAAGCTATGTTAGCAGGTAGCGGCGTGCCGCTGATTATCAATGACCGCTTGAACGTTGCGTTAGCCAGCCAAGCCGATGGCTTGCATGTAGGCCAAAGCGATACGGCCGTTCAAGAAGCGCGCCATGCCTTAGGTCAAGACGCTATTATCGGGCTTTCTATTAATACGCTTGCCCACCTGCAGAGCGCCCCCGTTACGTTATTAGACTATGTGGGCTTAGGCCCAGTATTTGCGACCGGCAGCAAACAGGATCATGCCCAGCCGATTGGCTTTGATGGGCTGGCGCAGCTTGCACAGGCATGCCCACTGCCCAGCGTGGCAATTGGTGGGTTGAAAGCCGAGCACCTGGCGCAGGTAAAAGCGGCAGGTGCCGACGGTATGGCGGTTATTTCTGCTATTTGTGGCCAGCCAGACCCACGCTTGGCTGCACAGGCCTTTTTCCAGGGTCGTTCGTAACCACCCTACTTGCCCGTTAAGTAGCAGGTACGCCAAGCTGAACGGCCGCAATAGCGCCTGCGGGTTTAAGATCACGCATCAAAAGTGCAAACGCGAGTTGCTCAGGGTGAATGTTGACGCCTGGCACCGAGATACGAACTCGGTGCCCAGAACCAGGGGCAGCGTTTTGGGCTTCACCGCGTCCGTTTTCAATATGCTCAAGTTTAAAGCGGTGGTTTCCGCCGGGCAGCATCAGCTCCATGCCATCGCCTACTTCAAAGCGGTTTTTCACTTCGATATCTAACCAACCTCGCACCGGGTCATGGCCCAGTACCTCACCGACAAACTGTTGGTGAACACCGATAGAGCTGCCCTGCTCATAGCTCTGAAATTCATCGTGTACATGGCGTCGATAGAAGCCTTCGGTGTACCCTCGGTTGGCTAAGTTCTCAAGCTCATCCATTAGCCCCATGTTAAAGGGGCGACCAGCCACGGCATCGTCGATTGCGCGGCGATAAACCTGCGCGGTACGCGCAACGTAGTAGTGGGATTTTGTCCGCCCTTCGATCTTTAGCGATGCCACACCCATTTCTGTCAGACGCGCTACGTGCTGTACCGCACGCAGATCCTTCGAGTTCATAATGTAGGTGCCGTGTTCATCTTCGTACACCGGCATTAATTTACCGGGGCGGGTAACGTCTTCAATTAGCGCCGAAAGCTCGTCTTGGTCGGCGGCCGCCGTGCTAACACCGGCAGGTATCAGGTCGCCTGTTTCATCTTGGGTAGCCGCTATCGTGTTGTACTTCCAACGGCACGCATTGGTGCAGGTACCTTGATTGGGGTCGCGGTGATTGAAATAGCCCGATAGCAGGCAGCGTCCAGAGTAGGCAATACATAGCGCACCATGAACGAAGGTTTCAATCTCTAACCCTGGGCACTCGGCGCGAATTTCACCAATCTCTTCTAGAGAGAGTTCCCGCGACAAAATGATGCGACTGATGCCCTGGCGCTGCCAGAATTGCGCAGCGGCCCAGTTCACCACATTGGACTGCACCGAAAGATGAATCTCTTGATCCGGCCAGCGGTCGCGAATCATCATAATCAAACCAGGGTCTGACATGATCAGCGCATCAGGCCCAGCCTCAATAACAGGCTCCATATCCCGCAGGTACGTCTTCAGCTTGCTGTTATGCGGGGCAATGTTGGAAGCAACGTAGAATTTCTTGCCTCGCGCATGGGCGTACTCAATACCACGATGCAAGTTATCAATTTTAAAATCGTTGTTGCGCACCCGTAGTGAATAGCGCGGCTGACCTGCATAGACCGCGTCCGCGCCGTAGGCAAACGCGGAACGCATATTTTTAAACGTACCGGCGGGGGAAAGTAATTCAGGGGCTTGCATAGGCAATCACCGTTATCAAGACGATGGCACGCAGCGTGCTGCGACGAAAGAGCAGGATTATAACCAGCCCCATGACGCTGTCTTGTTTAGCTATCCACTTTGCTGACCCAGATCAAAAAGCAACCGCAATCGGCAGTTTGATAAGCCTCAGATGCAACAACGCTGTTGCTCTCATCCGACGGCCGACATGATTACGCGGTTGGGCGACGCTTCAGCGTCGTGCGGCGGTCATGGTAGGCAATCGCAAGCCCGCTGCCCATAATGAGCGCACTGCCCACCCATACCCATAGGTCAGGTAGCTCTCCCCAGAACCACCAGCCCAGCAGCACTGCCCACAGCATCGCCGTGTAATCAAACGGTGCGGCAATCGCCGCTGGGGCAAAGCGAAAAGCTAGCGTAATAAACGCGGTGGCACCAATACCTAACACGCCGGCGGCTAAAAACCCAAGCCAGTGCCAGGGCTCTGGCGTCTGCCACACCCAGGGCAAGCTCATGGTGGTGAGCAGAAAAGGCACTAGTGTCATGTAGAACACCATCGCCCACAGGTGCTCCCGCGCGCCATAGCGACGCGCCGTAATCATCATCAGCGCATAAAATACCGCCGCGCCCAGAAGCATCAGTGCTCCCAGCTGAAACGTCCCCCCACCGGGGCGAACCACAATCAGCACCCCTGCAAACCCTACCAACGATGCTATCAACACCGGTGGGTCGATACGCTCACCAAGCAGCGGCACCGACAATAACGTCACAAATAGCGGTGCCACAAACGCGATCGCCGTGGCTTCGGCAAGCGGCATCAGCGTTAGCCCCCAGACAAAGCACACCATGGTGGCGGTATAAATCAGCCCCCTTAAAAGATGCATGCCTGGCCGCTTAGTACGCAGTTTGCGCAGCCCCCCCCGCGAAGTAAGCCAACAGCGCAATTAACGGTAATGACACTAGGGTACGAAAGAAAATAATTTGCAGCGGCGAATGCACTTCGCCTAGCCATTTCGACACCGCGTCACCCAGCGCTAAGAACAGTACTCCCAAACACATGCAGAGAATGCCTTTTAACGACGTCGTCACGACGCTCTCCTTTCTTCTCAGGGCACTCGACCCACCGAAACGTAATAACTAATAAAAAACCCCGCCGATGTGTCACGGGCGGGGTCGCAGTTCGCACTTGGCTTTATAAACTTGCGTTGACCACCATGCACTCCATCCCCTGTGCTTTTAAGGTTCTGCAGGCGCGCCTGGCACGTGACTCGTCCAATGCGACCACACGGGCCCGAAATACGGTAGTCTGGCCCTCTAGCGTGTCGATAGCAACACGCCCGCCCACTTCGTGGGGCAGTCGTTGCGCAGCCTGTTGCGCCAACTGCTCTGCCTGTGCGGCCTGACTAAATGCCCCCACTTGAATACCCCACCCAGTAAGGGCACCGGCGGTCGATGTGGGTGCGGCAGACGCTAGCTCACGCTCCCGAGCCATAAACGCTTGAAGCGGGTCTGCCGCTGCTGCCACGGGTGCATCGTCAGGCTCACTCATGGCACGGAAAAGCTCTTCTTCTACCCGCGCAGCTGGAGCAGAAGATGGCCCTGCGGCAGCGGCGCTCGCCATCATCGGGCGACTAGGGGGTGGCGATACCGGTTGACGCACGGGCTGCGGTGAGCCCGTAAAGGTCATAAAATCACGCGAAAAATTGGTATCTGCCAGCCACGTACGCTGGTCACGTAACGACGCCCTGGCAAAGCTACGGTCGAGCAGGTTTGCCATATGGGTATCCCGCGACGCACCACTAAAGCCGCCCATCACAACCGCCACCATGCGACGGCCATTGCGCGTTGCGGTGGTTGCCACATTGAAACCTGACGCGCGAATAAAGCCCGTTTTAAGGCCATCTGCGCCTGGGTAATTTTGCACTAAGCGGTTGTGGCTGGCGTGCCGGGTGCCACGGTAGGTAAACTCCTGAAGCCCAAAGTAGTGATAGTACTGTGGGAAGTCCTGCATCACTCTGACAGACAGGGTCACCATGTCACGCGCGGTGGTAACCTGTTGGCCATCAGGCAGGCCAGACGCATTGCGGAAGGTGGTCTCGTGCATGCCCAGCTCGCGGGCTTTGGCGGTCATTAATTCGGCGAAGCGCTGTTCGCTGCCCCCTAACGCTTCAGCAACCACAACGGCTACATCATTAGCAGAGCGTACCGCCAAGGCACGGATAGCACTATCGACAGGAATCGTACTGCCTTCCTGGAGCCATAATTTAATCGCGGGTGCGGCGGCGGCTTGCCGAGAAACCGGCAAGGGTTGATCAAGACGCAGCCGACCGTTTTCTAACGCTTCAAACGTTAAATAAAGCGTCATCATTTTTGTTAACGATGCCGGATAGCGACGCTCATCTGCATTTTCAGCATAGAGCACCTCGCCATTATCAAGGTCAACGACAATGCCCGCATAGCGCGGGTTCGCCTGGGCATTCGTCATTGATGCCAACAGCAGCACCATTATTGATAACGAAAGCCACCACCGCGTAACTAACGTTGCGCAAAATCCCCTGGTTGCCATACATGCCCCTTGCTTGTTCTTCGTGGTGCCACACGATCAGCTGTTAGCCTACCCAACGGCGTTCAGTTTCAAGACTAGCACGACAATACGCTGAGTAAGGCATCAATGATGAGTATATATACGTTGCGGGCAGTTCGGATAGGCCAAAAAAAAACCGACCCATTAAGGATCGGCTTTCATTATGCCAAGATGCGCAGCAAATGCTTACTCTTCTGCCGCTGCTTCTTCAACAACCGGACGGTCTACTAGCTCAACGAACGCCATGGGAGCGTTGTCGCCTGTGCGGAAACCGCACTTGAGAATACGGATGTAGCCACCCGGACGCTCGGCGTAACGCGGACCCAGCTCGTTGAACAATTTACCGACGGCTTCTTTAGAGCGCGTGCGAGAAAATGCTAAACGGCGGTTTGCAACGCTGTCCTGCTTGGCTAAAGTGATCAGCGGCTCGATAACGCGACGCAGTTCTTTAGCTTTAGGCAGGGTTGTCTTGATAACTTCATGTTCGACCAGCGAGACAGACATGTTTTTAAACATGGCCTGACGGTGCGAGCTGGTGCGATTCAGATGACGACCACTCTTACGATGACGCATGGTTGTAATTCCTTACCAAACTGGGACTCGAGTCGACACTCACGCGGAGGCCTTGTCGTCCTTCAGGCTAGCGGGCGGCCAATTTTCCAACCGCATACCGAGGGACAAGCCACGCGCCGCCAATACATCTTTGATTTCATTCAAAGACTTTTTACCGAGGTTCGGGGTCTTCAACAGCTCAACTTCTGTGCGCTGGATCAGATCACCGATGTAGTAAATATTCTCGGCTTTTAGGCAGTTAGCGCTGCGAACGGTCAACTCAAGATCGTCTACGGGGCGCAATAGGATCGGATCAACAAGATCCTCTTCCTCTTCGACTTCCTGCTCTTTGTCAGCTTCAAGGTCGACGAAGGCGGCCAGCTGCTCTTGCAGAATGGTCGCACTGCGACGGATAGCCTCTTCCGGATCCAAGGTGCCATCGGTTTCCAAATCGATAATTAGCTTATCGAGGTCGGTGCGCTGCTCAACACGAGCGGCTTCAACCGAGTAGGAAACACGGCGGACAGGGCTGAAGGTGGCATCCAGCTGCAGGCGGCCAATAGCACGCGTCTCTTCATCAGAGCCACGGGCGTCAGCCGGTTCGTAACCACGACCCAGCGCTACCTTAAGCTGAATTTTCAGCTCGGCACCTTCATTGACATGGGCAATGATGTGGTCCGGGTTGACGATTTCGACGCTATGATCAAGCGCAATGTCGCCAGCAGTGACGACGGCTGGGCCCTGCTTGTTCAGCGAGAGCACCGCCTCATCGCGGCTGTGCATCTTGATCGCAACATCTTTCAAGTTCAGGAGGATTTCAATGACATCTTCCTGCACCCCTTCGAGTGCACTGTATTCGTGCTCTACACCGGCAATTTCAGCCTCTACCACGGCAGCGCCGGGCATGGACGAAAGCAGAATGCGACGAAGTGCATTCCCCAGGGTGTGACCAAAGCCGCGCTCGAACGGTTCGAGGACGATTTTGGCATGATGTGCGCTGATTTCTTCGACCTTGATGTCGCGAGGACGAAGAAACTCTGTCACTGAACGCTGCATATGAACACCTTTCAGGCTGCCAAACGGATACTGAGTACTCTAGAGCACACTGCTCAAGAGCATCTGGGCGGTTAGCTTGGCTACCCCGCCCAGGTCTCAAGAAGCAGAAATATAAATCAAACTGCTTACTTGGAGTACAGCTCGACGATCAGGTTTTCGTTGATGTCGGCAGTCAGGTCACCGCGTTCAGGCAGAGCCTTGAAAGTGCCTTCCATCTTCTTGGCGTCGATTTCGATCCAAGCGATATCGCCACGGTTGGCCGCAATGGTCAACGCGCTTTGAATACGAGCTTGGTTCTTCGCCTTTTCGCGAATAGCAACAACGTCACCTGGCTTCACTTGGTAGGAAGCTACGTTGACGGTGCGACCGTTCACGGAAATCGCCTTGTGACTGACCAGCTGACGCGCTTCAGAGCGTGTCGAGCCGAAGCCCATGCGGTAGACGACGTTGTCCAGTCGGGATTCAAGCAACTGCAACAATACTTCACCAGTCGCACCTTTCAGGCGAGCGGCTTCTTTGTAGTAGTTGCGGAACTGCTTTTCGAGTACGCCATACATACGGCGTACTTTCTGCTTCTCGCGAAGCTGCAAGCCGTAGTCGGAAAGACGCTGACGACGCTGGCCGTGTACACCCGGAATCTGCTCGGATTTACACTTTTTCTCGAAGGGAGTCACGCCACTCTTCAAAAAGAGATCGGTGCCTTCACGACGAGACAGTTTGCACTTCGGTCCAATATAACGAGCCATGAATCTGTCTCCTTAAACGCGGCGTTTCTTAGGCGGACGGCAGCCATTATGGGGAATGGGCGTCGCGTCAATGATGCTTTGCACGCGGAAGCCGGCGGCATTTAGAGCGCGCACGGCGGATTCACGGCCGGGACCGGGGCCTTTGACCAGCACGTCTACGTTTTTCACACCATACTCGGCTGCAGCAGTTGCTGCACGTTCACTTGCTACTTGAGCAGCGAACGGGGTGCTCTTGCGAGAACCACGAAAACCCGAACCACCGGCAGTTGCCCATGACAGAGCATTGCCCTGGCGGTCTGTGATCGTCACGATCGTGTTGTTAAAAGAGGCGTGGATGTGCGCTACGGCGTCCACTACCTGCTTTTT
>SKHS01000161.1 GCA_007116835.1 Halomonas sp. | reverse complement strand
GGCCAAGTACATCGCCCTGCAGCACTGTGCTACCTGTGGCGGCTCGCGGCTACGCAAAGAGTCGCGCCATGTATTTGTCGATGACCGAAACATTGCCGATATTGTGCATTTGCCTATCGGTGAAGCGTGGCGCTACTTTGCCGAACTTGCCCTACCAGGCCGCAAAGGCGTAATTGCCGATATGATCGTTAACGAAATTCATGCCCGTCTAGAGTTTCTGGTCAATGTAGGGTTGGACTATTTAAACCTTGAGCGCAGCGCTGACACACTCTCCGGCGGTGAAGCCCAGCGGATTCGTCTGGCTAGCCAAATTGGTGCCGGGCTCGTCGGCGTTATGTACATTCTTGATGAGCCCTCTATCGGCCTTCATCAGCGGGATAATGACCGGCTGCTGAAAACCCTGGAGCGCCTGCGGGATTTGGGCAATACGGTGATCGTCGTCGAGCATGACGAAGACGCGATTCGCGCGGCGGACCATGTTCTGGATATCGGCCCTGGCGCGGGGGTTCATGGTGGAGAAATCGTTGCTCAGGGTACGCCCCAGGACGTGATGGACAACCCCAATTCACTGACGGGTCAGTACTTATCGGGAACACGGGAAATCGCTATCCCTCCCTACCGAATTCCTGGCAACCCTGAAAAACAGCTGGTTCTGCGAGGAGCCACCGGCAACAACCTGCAAGACGTCACGCTGACGCTGCCGCTTGGCCTGTTTATCGCAGTCACCGGCGTGTCAGGTTCGGGGAAATCCACGCTGATTAACGGCACTTTAATGCCTATTGCCGCACGTGAATTAAACCGAGCCACCACGCTCACTCCGGCACCTTATCAGCACATCGAAGGCCTCGACCTGCTCGATAAAGTGATCGATATCGACCAGAGCCCCATTGGCAGAACGCCGCGCTCAAACCCAGCGACCTATACCGGTATCTTCACGCCGATTCGGGAGTTATTTGCTGGCACCCAGGAAGCGCGTTCGCGGGGCTACAAGCCAGGTCGCTTCAGTTTTAACGTTAAGGGTGGGCGCTGCGAAGCGTGTCAGGGCGAAGGCATGATCAAGGTAGAGATGCACTTTCTGCCAGATATTTATGTCCCCTGCGATGTGTGTAAAGGCAAACGCTATAACCGCGAAACCCTGGATATTCACTATAAAGGCAAAACGATTCATGAAGTACTGGCCATGACGGTTGAAGATGCTCTGGCATTCTTCAGCCCAGTGCCTGCCATTGCTCGTCGTTTGCAAACTCTGCTGGATGTTGGCCTCTCCTACATTCGCCTAGGGCAGAGCGCCACCACGCTTTCCGGCGGCGAAGCGCAGCGGGTCAAGCTGGCCCGTGAACTGGCCAAGCGCGATACCGGCAAAACGCTTTATATCCTGGATGAGCCCACCACTGGCCTGCATTTTGAAGATATCCGCCAGCTACTGACCGTGCTGCATCGCCTGCGTGACCACGGCAACACCATTGTGGTGATTGAGCACAATCTGGATGTGATCAAAACCGCCGACTGGATCATCGATCTTGGCCCGGAAGGTGGCTCTGGCGGTGGGCAGATTATTGCTGAAGGCACCCCGGAACACATTGCCAAGCAGAGTGTTTCCCATACGGGGCACTTCCTGGCACCGTTATTGAAACGCGGCAATCGTGCCAAAAAAACCGCTTAGCACCACTCCCAGGGTGCGCGGGTACACAGCCATTGGGCACCGACACAAGAACAACATAGGGGCAACATAAGAGCAGCACAGGGACAACGCAGAGAGAAGAAAGACCAGGCAGCATTGGTCTGCTCTGTTTATATTGGTCAACAACGTGGTCTGTTGATCGTTGTTAACCTTTCAGGAGAAGGAAGCTGTGGACCAGGATAAAAGCTGCATTATTAGACACTTCAGTCACTACTGCTCACTGACAGAAGACGAAAAAACGTTATTAAACGCCTTGGAAGAGAGCCCTACCGCGATTAAAGCAGGCTCACTACTGTGGGAAATTGACGCCCCCGCCAATGAGTTCTGCACCTTGCGCAGCGGCTGGGCTTACTCTTACCGCCATTTAGAAAACGGCGATCGGCAAATTCTAGAAGTGTTTTTACCTGGTGATATTATCGGCTTACGCGAGTTTGCGTTTTCGAAGCGGCTGGAAAACGTGCGCATGATCACTGACGGTGTGGTCTGCCACTTCCCCCATAAGCGGATGTTAGAGCTGTTTCGCCAATCACTGACGCTTACCTCGGTGATGTTCGCCATTGGCAGCCGCCACCAAGCGCTACTAACGGAGCGGCTGGTCAACTTAGCGCGACGCAGCGCCAGGCAAAAAATGGCCCATTTCCTCCATGAAATGTACTTACGTTTACGCCAAACCAACCGAGACACCAGCGGGCAGTTTCGCCTGCCGCTCTCCCAAGAGCAGCTGGCCGATATTTTAGGCTTAAGCCCTGTTCATGTGAGCCGAACGTTCAGTGCATTAAGCGAAGACGGCTTGGTATTCCGCGACCGCCATCACGTCACTATTCCAGACCTGAAAGCGTTAGCTACCGAAGGTGAGTTCAATGACTGCTACCTGACCGATAACGTCAAACCGCTACTTAGCGCCTGAGCCTTAGCGGCCCGAGCTCACAGCTGATTTTTTCCCAAAACGCACAGCGCCGCATGGTGTAGATAACCATGCGGCGCTGTGCGTTAGCGTTCTCGTCAGTTCGCGCGGCTTAGCCGCACTTAGACCAGCCGCAACCGGCGTAACAGGTCGGGCAGCCATCCATCATAATCAGGTCGCCACGACACTCGGGGCAGGTACCCACGGTAGCTGGGCCACTGCCTTCAGGCTTTTTTGCGGCGTTTTCTGCGTCAGTAGCTCCGCCAATCGGCTCAACAGCGCCAGCCACTGGGCTAGTGTCTGGCTCGTCGACCGGTGGTTGCCAAGCATGGCCATGCTGCATGCGGTGCGCATAGCGCGCTACCAGCGTTTCTACCGGCACTTGGTTACCATCTTGATCCAAGAAACCGCGCCGATAAAGGATCTGCTGGATCGACCAGGCAATCGCCGCCACTTCAGAGTCGTGGAACATTGGCTTGTTCCAGCGGTTCATCCCACAGCGTACTAACCCTTTGTCCCAGGCAACCTTGCGCAGATCAGCCACCGCCTGGGTGACATACCCCCCACGCGCCGCCAGGGAAAGACTACGCATGGTCGCCGTAATCCACTGGTGCTCACTGGAAAGCTGCCCTGACGGGAAAAAGAACTCGACCGGACGCTCAATCACCACCCGTCGGCCACCTACGACACCTTCTACCGGCATAAAAGAAACCAGCAGGTAGACTTTTTTGCGGCCTTCTGCCCCCACGTAAGAGATCTTTTCAGATACCGCTTCGAGCGTCCCTTCTGGGCGCGAGGGAATCCTGACCGTCAGCGGATCCTCCTCCTGAAGCTCAGCGGCGGGGGCAAGCTGCTCTTGCTGTTTAATACGGTAACCAACGATTTTTGAAGTAATTTCTACAGCCATGGTGTTCTCCACTTAGCAAAGGTTGTCGGGCAATATTGTCAACAAGGCGCAGCCCGCCGTTACCATTTGCCGTAGGTGCCCTCTTTTAAGGCGTCAAACAGGTTGGCGGCGTTGTGTTCTTCGCCATCGTAGACCACCGTTTCATCGCCAGTCAGTTCTAAGGTTTCACCACTTTCCAACTCAAACACATAGGTAGTGTTTTTCAAGTCATCTTCACGCACCAGCACGCCCTGGAACGCTTCTGGATTGAAGCGGAAAGTAGTGCAGCCCTTCAGTCGGCTCTCATAAGCCTGTAGGTAGAGATCCTGGAATTTCTCGAACGGGAACTCCGTCGGCACGTTGACTGTTTTGGAGATGGCAGAATCAATCCACTGCTGTGCCGCCGCCTGAACGGCCACGTGCTGCTCAGGGGTCACTGAATCAGCGGTAATAAAGTAGTCGGGCAAGTCGCTTTCCACTGCATCGGCAGCAATAAAGTGGCGATAAGCAGCTAGCTCGAACGAAACGACCTCGACCTGCTCTTTGGTTTTCTTGCCCGACTGAATGATATTGCGGAAGTAACGGTGCGAGAACGAAGGCTCAATACCGTTAGAGGCATTATTCCCCATCGACAGCGAAATCGTGCCAGTGGGCGCAATAGAGCTATGATGGGTGAAGCGTGCGCCATGCTCTGCCAGCTGTGTGACCAGCTCAGGCTCAAGCTCAGCAACTTTCGCCATATACTGACTGTAGCGGGCATGCAGAATACGACCCGGCACTTTATCGCCCACTTCATAGCCATCGGCGGCTAACTGGGGGCGCTCGCGCATCATCTTCGGCGTAATCGTGTGCTCTTGCTCAAGCACAGGCGCCATGCCTTTCTCTTTAGAGAGTTCCAGCGCTTGCTTCCAGCCTTCCAGCGCAAGGTGGCGGCTAACTTCTTCGGTGAAGGCCAGCGACGCTTGAGAGCCATACGGGATTTTAAGCATGGTCATCGTTGAACCAAGCCCCAAAAAGCCCATACCGTGGCGGCGCTTAGCCTCAATCTCGCGCTGCTGCTGCGGCAGTGGCAGGCCAGCAATTTCCACCACGTTATCAAGCATGCGGGTGAAGATCGCTACCACCTTGCGGTAGCGCTCCCAGTCAAAGCGCGGCTTGTCACTAAACGGTTCAATCACAAACTTGGTTAGGTTAACCGACCCCAGCAAGCAGGCCCCTTCCGGCGGTAGCGGCTGCTCACCACACGGGTTGGTCGCGCGGATATCTTCGCAGAACCAGTTATTGTTCATACGATTAACCTGGTCAATCAGAATAAACCCAGGCTCGGCGTAGTCGTAGGTCGAGGACATAATGGTGTCCCACAGCTCACGGGCTTTAATGACTTCAACCACACGGCAAGCCACACGGCCTTGGTCATCTACCGTGTAACCCTCTTCAATGACCGGCCAGTCGCGGTAGATCACATCACCTGCTTTTACGTCATCCTTTTCACCTGGATGCAGTGGAAACGCCAGTGGCCAGTCGGCGTTGTGCTTCACTGCTTCCATAAATTCGTCGGTAATTAACAGGCTCAGGTTGAACTGGCGCAAACGGCCAGCTTCTCGTTTGGCTTGAATAAACTCACGAACATCCGGATGACCAACGTCAAAAGTGCCCATCTGAGCACCCCGCCGGCCTCCGGCCGATGCCACGGTAAAGCACATCTTGTCGTAGATATCCATAAACGCCAGCGGCCCGTTGGTGCCAGCGCCTGCACCAAACACAAACGCGCCCTTATGGCGTAGTGTTGAAAAGTCGTAGCCAATGCCTGCCCCCGATTTCAGCGTCATGCCGGCATCAACGACCGAGTCGAGAATGTCGCGCATGGAGTCGCGAATAGTGCGGGAAACCGTGCAGTTAATCAGGCTAACCGCAGGTTTGTAGGCTTCAGCACCGGCGTTGGAAAGGATTCGCCCAGCGGGAATAGCACCGTTTTCCAGTGCCCAACGGAATTTTGGCAGCCAGTCGCTGGCGTTGTCTCCTTCAACCGCCGCCAGCGCTCGCGCGACACGTTCAAAGGTGGCATCTACATCCTGGTCAACAGGTTGGCTATGACGATCTTTTAAGCGGTATTTCGCATCCCAGATATCTTTTGAAGGAACCTGTAAGGGGACGTCATTCGAGGTTTTCATAGCCTTTGTTGCGGTGCTCATCTTACGAAACTCCTTCACAACGGGGTGAATATAGCGCTCAAAACGCTGCGATTATACGTACTGGGGCTATGAAGTATAGACACGACTTCACACTATATGCGGCGCTTTTATTGTTAACGACTACTACATATAGGAAAATCAGCGCGTTACCCTTTTGCTTTTCGTCAACAAACGATAGGCTACTCGTTTTCTTGCGCGATGCTTTCTTATGCCCAACATCAAGTGCTTATCTTTGACGGCGTTCAGCGCCACCCTGCTCAGTACCGCATTGCCTGGCCTCGCAGCTACGTTCAATGTTAGCGCAACACAGCCCCATGACCACTGGCAGTCGATGACGCTGTCGCTAGGGGATGAACGGCATTTTCGCGCCGTGGAAACCCACAGTTATTCCGATGCTACGCTAAGCCTTAACGCGACCCAGGGCGTGTGCGACTTACCTTGGCTGGAAATGCGCGTAACGCTGGGAGAACAGCAAGGCGAAAGCCGCGCGGTGAATTTAGTGCCTACCAGAATCCGGGTAGATGACACGCCTATTATCGACACCATGGCCGAATTTATTACCGAGCGTGGGGATGACGGGTTTTATGCGCACTTCTACCTGAATGACCTGCCCGCGTTGATGGATCATATGCGCCAGGGTGAGCAGCTGTTTATCGGTTTTGACCAACAGGATAATGACCCTTGGTATATGACCTTTAGTCTCACTGGTGCAGATCAGGCAATCGCGCGCATGCAACGCCTGTGCATTGATACGGGCACGTAGCCAGCGTATGGGGAAGTTGACAAAAATAGCTGTCTCAAGGCGTCACGTCTGTGGCGATTTCAACACGATTTCGCCCATGACGCTTCGCCTTGTACATGGCCGTATCTGCCCGGGCCATCAGCGTTTTGCAGCTGTCACCGAGTTGCCATACCGCGACACCGATGCTGACGGTCATCGGCTGCCTCAATCCCGTCACATCCAGCGTGGCCACCAAGCTACGTAAACGCTCTGCAAGCCCCACTGCAGCCTTCATATTGGAGTGGGTTGCCAACACCACAAACTCCTCTCCCCCCCAGCGCCCTAAATGGTCACAGCCACGCAGCGAGCTTTCCACCAGGCGGGCTAACGAAACCAACACTTCGTCGCCCACGCTATGGCCGAGGGTGTCATTAATCTGTTTAAAATGGTCAACGTCGAACAACAGCAGCGCAAACGCTGCGCCGTAGCGCTTTGCGGCCACAAGCTCCGCATCAATGGCCTGCTCAATGCGATAGCGGTTCCATACCTGGGTCAGCGGGTCGAAGTGAGCCAGCTGTTTTAAGCGCTGATTGGCATCTGCCAGCGCTTTGCGCTCGCGCTCCAGGTGCCTATTAAGCGTACTAATTTCATAAGCAGAAATGGCCAACGTTAAATCTTCGCCCAGGTCCATGGCAGCTAGCCGCTCGACCCGCTGCCACGCTTCGCTCTTACCCGTGACCTCTTCACACCACGCGGCAGAGGGTGATGACAGCGAAGCCGGCGGAACCGCTGAAGCGGGCTGCATCGCCCAATAGAGCGTTTCCACCTGTTCAGGACGGAAAAATAGTAGCCAACCACGCTGTACCGGGCTGGTTGGCAGCGGGATGGCCAGCACACCACTCTGCTCGGCCATGCATAACGAGGCGGTAAGCGGCTCGTTGGCGGCTTCTCGGGTACACCAAGGCCCACGGTGGATATGCGCTTTTTCAACCCGCGTGACCAGTTGGGAGACCGCTTCTGGCTTGGGCGTGTTACCTGATTGGTAGACACTGCCGTTTACCCACAGCGCAACGCCATTCGCACGGAATAGCGTTTTCCAGGTGTCGGCATGCTCAGTAAACAGTTGGTAAGGGCTCTGTGGCGCTAAGCGATGATTGGTTGAAAACACTAGGCTATCTTGCACGCGCTGCAGGTAGCGTGCTTCTTGGCGGGCTCTTAGCAGCAGCAGCCGCTGTGTGGCCATTTGCACCAAAGTGCGCACCGCATCGCGCACGGAAGGTGTCACCGGGTACGCCGTCGCCGAGTGGCAGTATAGTAGACCCCATAGGCCAGTATCGCCCTGCATAGCCACGCTTAACGCACCACGCACGCCCAGGCGTTGCAAATATCGCTGTCGCTCAGGCGCTGGGGCACGCAAGAAACAGTCGCTCACATCAACCGCCACCCCCTCTGGCAGTAAGTGCTCACCCGGTGCGATCAGCCGCACCGGGTGGCGCTCATAGGCGCGCCGCAGAGCAGCTGGAAAGTCCTTGGCGGGAAAGCGCTGCCCTAGCAAGGCGGGTAAGCGACCTGGCGGCACCTCGCTACCTATCTTAACGCTGCCGGTGGCCAACGACTCGGCAACGATTAAGCCATGCCAATCACTATCAAAATGGCAAACAGACACTCGGTCATGGCCGGTTAGCTCTTGTACCGCCATCACAAGATACTCAAGCAGCTCCTCTTGGTGGGTGGCTTCCGCTAAACGCATCAGGCGTTCGTTTACCGTGCCAAGCAAGCGCTGCTTACCGATGGTGCTGAGTGGCTCTATCTCAACGATGACATGCGCACCCGCCCGATAAGCATGCAATTGAAAGCGCTGGGGGCGAGCGGGACATTTAAAGGTGAGCGGGCCTGACAAGCGCGGCTGTCCTTGCAGCTCGTAGCGTACACGCTGGCTCAAGCGCTTCCCGAGAACGCTAGATAGCGTTGGAAAGCGCCCCTCCTTGGGGGCGCTCACGCCCAGCATTACCGCGACATTGCTACTGATCGCTTGTATGCGCCGACTATCAGCATCGAGCACCAGTAAGGCACCGAACGACTGTAGTAGCGAGTGATGCTTCGACACAGAGATAGCCTCAAGAATGCTTTTTACCCCTCAACCTGCTGCCGTAACAACAGCTCAACGCGCCGATTGGCGGCTCGCCCTTCCGGCGTTGCGTTACTTTCCATGGGTTGGGTGTCGGCATAACCGACTGCCCGCATACGAGAAATAGCCACGCCCTGGCGCTCGAGATGGCGGACAACCGCAATGGCTCGTCCGACCGAGAGCTCCCAGTTCGACGGAAATCTTGGTGTGGCAATCGGGAGACTATCCGTATGCCCTTCGACCGAAATTTGACCATCAAAAGCATCTAGCACAGCAAGCAGGCTTTCTAACGCATCTTGGCCCTGCGGCGTTAGTACCGCATCACCGCTGGGGAACAACAAGCTATCATCAATACGCAGCGTAACGCCATCTTGCCCTTGAGAGACGCTTACCCCGGGGATATCGAGACCGGCCATCCGTGGCTGTAGCCCACTATGTCGGGGATGAATGCCTGTCGCCAAACTGGCCAGTGGAAGCGACGTAATATCGCTTGCTGAGCGCATTCGGTCACTTTCAGATGCTTCTCCACCGCCCGGAGGTGTCAGTGCCAATAGCAAAACAAACAGCGTGATTAACAGTGTTAACACGTCCAGGTAGCTCGTCAGCCAGCTTTCATCCCCTTCACCGGAAGCCTGGGGTAGCTCCAGTGCATGCCGTGAATCCCGATCAAGCATGACGCTATCCTTTTGCCGCAGGGCTAGCCGTCGGCCGCGGTTTTACCTTGGCGTCGCGAATTTCATCATGATAGTTAACGATAAAGGAGTTAAGCGTTTCTTCAATAAATGAAGGCAGGCGCCGTTTGGTAATCAGTGAGATACCTTCCAGCACCATGTTCATGGTGATAAGACGTTCTTCGGTACGCCGCTCCAGCTTTACTGCGATAGGCTTAAACACCAAGTTAGCGAGCAAAATACCGTAGAACGTTGTCAGCAGCGCCACCGCCATACGCGGGCCAATGACATCAAGGTCACCGGCATCCATCACCTCTAGCATATTCACCAACCCCACGAGCGTGCCGATCATGCCAAACGCAGGTGCATAGGTTGCCATGGTGCGAAATATCTGTGCCTCCGCATGCTCGCGGGCCTTCAAGCGAGCAATACGCCAGCGCAACATATCGAAAATTTCATCTTCTTTGGTGTTGGCAATCACCAGCTGGATGCCGGTGCGCAAAAACGGATTTCGAGTCTCCTCAAGCGCTTTCTCAACCGCCCTAACATCGCCCTTAAACCACAGCCGTGACATGGCCACAAGTTCGTTAATATCGTCCCGTACGTAGGTGTTTTCACGCCGGAACACCAAGCCTACCAAGCGCACCACGCGAAGCACTTCCTTCAAGGGATAGCTAATAAAGGTGGCGGCCAGGGTGCCGGTCACGACAATCGCTAGCCCTGGTAAATTAAGAAAGCTTTCTGGCGACTCTGCGGTAAAGAACAGTACGCTTACCAGCAATACCATGCTGGCAAAAATACCGATCAACGTAGATGGGTTCATCAACGGCTCCTCGCCGGTTATGGGTGGTTAAGGTAGGAGTTACGTTGCATCATATAAGCGGGCGCGAAGCCTGCTTATAGCTTGGCTGTGCAACTGAGACACGCGAGACTCGGTCACGCCAAGCACCGCCCCCACCTCTTTAAGGTTCATTTCTTCTTGGTAATACAGCGCCATCAGTAGCTTTTCTCGCTCGGGGAGTGCATCAATGGCATCAATCAGCGACTGACGCTGCTGCTGGTCTAACAGCTGCTCGAAAGGCAGGTAGTTAGTGTCGGCCCTCGCGGGCTCACCCCCATCCGCAACAAGCTCTTCAAACGGCAGCAGCTGCCCGCTGTTCGTGTCATTGAGTAATTGCTGATACTCGCTCAGCGGCATCTCCAGATCACGCGCGATTTCGCTCTCTTCCGGCGCCCGTCCCAACTGCTGCTCAAGGCGACGCACTGCGTCATCCACGGCTCTGGCGGAACGGCGCACACTGCGAGGTAGCCAATCACGGGTGCGCAGCTCATCCATCATGGCACCGCGAATGCGCTGACTTGCGAAGGTGGCAAACGTTGCCCCTTGCGAGGCATCAAAGCGCCCCAATGCTTCTAGCAAACCCACCATACCGGCCTGGATAAGGTCATCTAGCTCAATACTCGCGGGTAGCCTTACCTGCAGCGTTAAGGCCTGACGCCTTACCAGTGGCATGTATTGAGTTAACAGCTCGCTCTGTTTGATCCTGCCTTGTGCTGTATACATCCGTATGCCTCGCGGCTAAACGCTCTTCACTGGTAGTTCACAATTACTTGTAACTTCTGCACCCGCGCCGGACGCTGGCCCGGCGCTAGCGAGAAATTAAAGTGCATTGGTCCATCAATCTGTTTACCGGCCAATGCTGAGGTCATACCACGCATTGTGGTTAAGGGAACACACTGTTCAGGATGGCATAACCAAGCATTCATTGGCACACCAACAGGGGCTTCGAAGCGCCAATGGATACGCCCTATGACAGCATCGCCTACCTGGGCTGTCGCCGGTGGAACAATCGGCTGGCTGGTACTCGCCCGATCACTCATTGCCACTAACACACTAGGTAGTTCGGTGACCCAGCTACCCGCTGCCCCATAAGCAGCACCGCAAAAGGTGCTGAATGCAACCACCAGCACGCTTTTGTGTAACTTGCTATATGCAGGCGCAGATTGCTGTCATTGGAAAGTATGTTGTTGCTGGACAAGATATCGACAGAGGTACGCTCATTACCAGGGACATGCTAAGCCACAGAGAAGGTAACCTTGGTGACTTAGCAGCACAGGCCCTAACGCAGCAAGACGAGGTTGTCGGCCTGGTCGCTCAACGTGCCGTTCGCGCAGGCAGCACCTTTCAAGCTCACTTCTTAAAAGCGCCCCAAGTGGTAAGGCGCGGCGAGCGGGTCACCGTTATTGCCCAAGGCGCGGGCTTTCGTGTTTCTCGTGAAGGGGAGGCACTTGCCGATGGTGCCCAAGGGGAGCGTATTCGTGTACGCTTTGACACACGTGAGTTAGTGACAGCACGGATCGTTGGCCAAGGGACTCTGGTCATAGATTTTTAACTGAACACCTAAAGTCCTCTCTATATAGGCCGATACTGAATAGTACAGCGCAGGCCGCACCAACGTTGACGATGAGGCAAACAACGTGAAAATTGATAACGTCAATCCGATGCTACGCTCTAATCAGGCGCAGCATCGTGATGAAGCTCAGAAAATCACTGACAGTAAGCCTTCCGAGGCCAACAGCTCTACACGCTCGGCAACGCAACTTAGCCAAATGCATGTGGATAGCTCCCAAGACATCGACTCTGCAAAAGTGCAAGAAATCCGCGACGCCATACGGGAAGGACGACTCGACATTCGTGCAGACCGTATCGCTGACGGCCTCATTGCCAATCTAAAAGATTTATAAGCGAACTCTTATGGCTCTCTCACGACTGCTTTCAGACCAACTACAGCGTCTTGATGAGTTAGTGGTAATGCTCTTTGATGAGCAAGCACTGCTTACCCAAGGCGATATCGATGGCGATGCTCTCACCGCTATTGCGCTAAAAAAGCAAGCGTTGTTAGCCGAGCTGGAGCGCATTGAAACGTTACGCCGCAGCGTGCAAACAAAGCTTGGCTATCCAGACGGTGCCCTTGGTGCTAAACAAGCAGCGAATGATGCTGAGTGCTTGGCTACCTGGGAAAGCTTGCTCGAAAAAAGCGAGCGCGTGTCACGCATGAATGAATTAACCGGTCAGATGCTGTCACTGAGAATGAAACATAACCAACAGATGCTGGACTATATCCGCCAAATCGCTGAAAAAACGCTGTATAAGCCAAACGGACGCAATAATGCCCAGCCTGGCCGTATTAACGCATCTGCTTAGTATTTCCACGCATTCATAGACAAAAGCTGTACAAAAAGCTTCAATGTGAAAATTAGTATTCATATTTGGAGCCAAACGAATGCTTTCTCACCTTCCAGAAAGTTTTACTGCCGTGGTCACTGGGGCTAGTGGCGGCATTGGTAGCGCCATTATTGAAACGCTGCTTGCTGATTCCCATGTCGGTCATATTGTTGCTGTCAGCCGTATGCCTCTGTCTATTGAGCACCCTAACCTAGTATCAGTAACCGCTGACATTACCACTGAGTCTGGGCGCGCAGCACTTTGTCAGCAGCTTAATGGTCGACCAGTACACCTGCTATTCAATGCCGTTGGCACGCTGCATGATGACACGCGCAATGTACAGCCTGAAAAGCGCTTGGAGCAGTTAGATGACGCCTCTTTTGCCCACGTGATGCATATTAATGCGGCCACACCTGCGCTGCTGATCTCTGCACTTAAACCATCGCTTCAAGGCAAACACCCAACCATTATTGCTAGCCTCTCGGCGCGTGTTGGGTCTATTGGCGATAACGGCTATGGCGGCTGGTACAGCTACCGAGCCAGTAAAGCAGCGCATAACATGTTAATGAAGACCATCTCCATCGAACTCGCACGACTGAATAAACAGTCTGTTGTGCTGTGCCTTCATCCGGGAACCACAGATACATCGCTTTCAAAACCCTTCCAAGCCCGAGTGCCCAGTGAAAAACTCTTCACGCCTGACTTCGTCGCCCAACAGCTTCTGTCCGTTATTTCCAAACGCACACCAGAGGATACCGGCAGCTTTTGGGATTGGGCTGGCGAACCCATCGAGTGGTAAATCGTGACGTTCTTGCACACATAAAAAATCCCCCAGGGCGCAAGCCCTGGGGGATTTTTCGTATAAGCGCCTGACGATGACGCCACCGAGCCGCCCTCGTCTTTCCCGCAGGCCAGGCCAAAGTGGATTCCCG
>SKHS01000295.1 GCA_007116835.1 Halomonas sp. | reverse complement strand
TTAAGAGCGCCACGTCCTCTTCACTACTGGCGTAATAAAGACTTTGCTGGCGCTCAAAATCCACATCTCCTAACCCAGCCGCCAAGGTTTCAAGCTCACCAATAGCGTCAGCACAGGCGCGATAAGCAAGCACCGCATCGGCTTCCCCATAACGCTTGGCTAACTCGGTCATATGGGTGTCAATTTCGTACTGCAGCAATGCCGTGCTAGCGGCCGAGCTACCCCACCCCACCTCACGCCGCTCAAGCACCACCACATGATGGCCGCTGCGGCCAAGCTCATCGGCGATCAGCGCGCCGGTAATACCGCCACCGATCACCACCACGTCACATTGATGATCACGGGTAAGTTGAGGAAAGGCGTTTAACAAACCGTTCTTTACTGCCCAAAAGGGGTAGCCACTTTTCAGATCCATCTGCTTGCCTATGCCCGGTTGTCCTAGAGTACGCTATGGATGATAGACGTATGCTGTTAACCATAGATGGTTCCTGACAACTTGCTTGATAAAGCGTGCCTAACGGGTGCCTTTTAAAAAAGGAGTTCCACATGATTGATTTGCGCAGTGACACAGTGACCCGCCCTACCGCTGCTATGCTTGACGCCATGATGGCAGCCCCAGTGGGTGATGATGTATGGGGCGATGATCCAACGGTCAACGCGTTTCAAGCAAAGCTCGCAGAGGAAGCAGGTAAAGAGGCAGCATTACTCTTTCCTAGCGGCACGCAAAGTAACTTAGTGGCTCTCATAGCCCATTGCGAGCGCGGCGATGAGTATATTGTTGGTCAAAGCGCTCATACCTACCGTTATGAAGGCGGTGGAGCGGCGGTGCTAGGCAGCATCCAGCCGCAGCCCATTGAGAATGCCATTGATGGCAGTTTGCCGTTAGAGAACATCAATGCAGCGGTGAAAGCAGATGACTTTCACTTTGCCCGCACGCGGCTGCTGGCGTTAGAAAATACCATTGGTGGAAAAGTGCTGCCCGCAGACTACGTCGTAAAAGCCACTGAGCTTGCTCGCGAACGAGGGCTTGCCACGCACTTAGATGGCGCGCGATTGTTTAATGCCTCAGTGGCTACGGACACCCCGTTAAAGCAGCTATGTCTGCCGTTTGATAGTGTCTCGTTATGCTTTTCGAAAGGCCTGGGCGCGCCCATCGGTTCTGCCTTGGTGGGCTCGCAAGCATTCATCGGGCGTGCACGGCGCTGGCGTAAAATGGTCGGTGGCGGCATGCGTCAATCCGGCATTATTGCCGCCGCCTGCCAGCATGCCCTAGAGCATCATGTCGCTGACTTGGCCGATGACCACCGCCGTGCAGCGCGCTTGGCAGAAGGATTAGCAACGCTGCCCGGCGTCAAAGTTACCGTTCAGGCAACCAATATGGTATTCGCGCACTTTCCCGACAAACATATAAAGCCACTCTCCTCTTGGCTAAAAGAGCATGGCATTTTGATTGAGCTGCTTTACGCCACGCGTTTCGTCGTTCATCGGGATATCAATGACGCGGATATTGATAAAGTCGTCGCAGTGATGGAGGCCTACTTCAGCCGCCACTGACCCAGGCAGTCTTCGTACTAAACCTAACTAAGCGCTGCTGAAGAAAGCGCTAAATGAACGGCAATTGTCGCCATCATCAGGCCAATAAGCCCATCAATCATGCGCCATGCAATGGGCTTTGAGAGCCAAGGCGAAAGTGCAGCGCCGCCCCAGGCCAGAAGGCTAAACCACACTATCGAGGCAGTAGCAGCCCCCGCCACAAAAATACCGGCACTCTCCTGCTGAGCACCAATGGCAGGAATCAGTAACAGCGTGTCCAGATACACCTGGGGGTTTAGCACGGTGACAGCAAGGGTTGCTAACAGCACTTTCGCTAGGCTGCGCCCTTGAGCCGCTTCAGCGTTCAACCCTTGCCGACCGCTAAACGCCCTAAACAGCGCCTGGGCCGCCAGCCAGCTTAAAAACACCACCCCTATCCAGCGCATGGCTTCCATCGCGTTGGGCATGGTCAAAAGAAAAGCACTCACCCCAAACATCCCCGCCGTGAGCAGGATAATATCGGCACTCATGCACAAGCCAGCTGACCACCAGTGATACTCACGGCGCACTGCTGCGCCTAGCACATAAGCATTCTGAGCCCCAATCGCCATGATGATGCCACCGGATACCGCTAATCCCGTTAAGTAGCTTTCCCACATTGCCGTTTCCTATGCCGTATTGAGCGTTGACGAGACCGGTAGCGTAAGCGACGACTAACATAATAAAAAATTATATTGCTAATAGTGCATTAGAAATTCTTATGATGACGACTTAACCTAACAACGACCCATACCGATAAACAGG
The DNA here is from genome assembly GCA_007116835.1 of Halomonas sp. Taxonomy (GTDB): domain Bacteria; phylum Pseudomonadota; class Gammaproteobacteria; order Pseudomonadales; family Halomonadaceae; genus Vreelandella. The sequence continues at coordinate 1,381 of SKHS01000295.1, read as the reverse complement.
TAACTAGGCATGTTTGACTACAAGCTTCTCTATGCACTGGCCACAGTTGTGGAGTGCGGCGGTTTTGAGCGGGCCGGTGATATGCTGGGACTTTCCCAGTCAGCGGTATCGCAACGCATTAAGGCACTAGAAGTACGCCTGGGTCAGCCTGTGTTAGTGCGCCACCCTAAGCTTTCGCCTACCCCGGCGGGACAGCGGCTATTGACCCACTACCAGCAGGTTCAGTTGCTGGAGCGTGACCTGCACCACTCGCTACCTACTCTGGATAACACCGCGACACGCCTACGCATTGCGGTTAATGCTGATAGCGTTGTTACATGGTGGGCCGACGCAGTAGCCGACATTTGCCAACGCGAAGGAGTGCTACTGGACTTAGTCATTGAGGATCAAGAAGTAGGGCTTAAACGGCTCAGAGACGGCGACGTCGCTGCCTGCTTGTGCGCCACACCAACGCCCATCGCCGGCGCGCGCTGCATTAAAGTAGGCGAAATGCGCTATCTCCCGCTAGCATCACCGGCCTACGTGCAACGCTACTTTCCGGATGGCCCTTCCCCGGAAGCCTTCCAGCAAGCCCCGGTGATTGTGTTCGGCCCCCACGATCAGCTTCAGCATCGCTTTCTTGCCCAGTGTGGCTATCAAGGCTATTTCCCTTATCACCTGTGCCCTTCGTCTGAAGGGTTTGTACGCCTCGCCATTGCAGGCATTGGTTACGGAATGGTTCCACAGTTGCAGGCCGCTGGTCAGTTGAAAAGCGGCCACCTTGTCAGCATTGCTCCCGGCCACTCGCTAACCGTTACGCTTTACTGGCACTTTTGGCGTCATAGCGGCCAGCTCATACAGCGCCTAACCAAAAGTTTGAATCGTCTCGTACTTTAGAACCATTGTTGGCCAGCAGTTCGGAAAGGGGTCTACACTCAGTGTGTCTTTTCGTAACTGAAGCTGGAGTCACTCACCGTATGAAGGTCGTGTGAAGGTAAAGCGACGTGTGAACGTCAAATGACGTGTGGAAAGTAAAGCGACATGTGAAAGTAAGACGGCGATTGCTCGTTGATGTGAATGCCACTGAAATTTTCAAATCCGGCATCAGTAACACTACGTAGTAACAACATTAAGCACTCCGGCGTAGACAAGGGAACCTAGGCGGCACTGTCCGGAGCAAAAGAAAAACCAAAAAAGCGATGCCTATGGACACTTATAGTTGGCTAACGCGCCTGCCAGCTGGTCTGCTTGCGCTATTTATAAGCTGGTGCCCGCTTGTTAGTAATGCTGCCACCCTACTGTCGGTGTCGCCAGAGCATGAACACTACTCGTTAAATACCGTCAGTAGCTACTGGCACGCCTCGGAGCCGCTTGAGCTGGCAGAAGTGTTGGCGCGTGCCCC
>SKHS01000082.1 GCA_007116835.1 Halomonas sp. | reverse complement strand
TACTTGGGTCTGGACTTCAATCGCATAAAATCCCGACCTGACTTTGACGAGATGTGCCACTACGGCGCTATTGCGTCATGAAACTGTCCGAACCATTGATCCTAATGAGTTGCAAAATAACCGGGTCGTGAGTTTTGCTTCCCTCATTCATGAAGCAGATCAGGAACAGCTGTATCTAGCGGTGCAGAAAGCCATCCAGCGCCGCGAGCCTTACCAAGTGGTCTACAGACTGCATCATCGTGATGGCAGTGACCGCTGGATGTGCGAGCAAGGCCAAGCCGTCATGGGCGATGCTGATCAAGTTGCCTATTTGGAAGGCTTTATCTCGGACGTGACCGATCAGCAGGAGTCCCAGCGCGTACAAAACGCAGTGGTACAAGTGGCTTCCACCGTGACATCACGAGTAGGTGACGACTACTTTCATCAATTGATCACAACGTTGGTTACCTTATTAGAAGCCGATGCTGGGTTTATCGCGTTGCTAGACCACCCGGTGCCATCACCGCTGCATAAAACAGCGCATGACCGCCTTCCATTGACTGCCACAACGGCGCATACGGTTAGCTTAGTGACGGATGGTAAGTTGTCTGGTAACCATACGTTTATGCTCTATGGAACGCCGGCTGAAAAGGTGGTGTTAGAGGGTGAAAGCGTGGTGAAAAGTGGCCAAGCGTTTACTCTGCCAGGCACGTCTATGCGTACACAGGCATGGATAGGCCGACGCTTGGACAACGCCAAAGGCGAGGCCATTGGCGTGATGATGGTGTTTTATCAGGCCCCACTTACCACCAACGCTTTTGCAACGTCTGTGCTGCAGATTCTTTCCACCGGAGCCGCCGCCGAGCTAGAACGTCGCCGCGACCACCGGCATATGCACCGTCTCGCTTATACAGATGGCATAACGGGGTTGCCTAACCGTGCGTGCTTTATTGAAGTGTTAGCGAGCATGGGAAAAGACGCGGCGGCTCAAGAGGACTCACTGTCGCTACTACTGATAGATATTAGACGCTTTAAAGAGGTGAACGACCTACACGGTCACGAGGTGGGTGACCAGCTATTAGCCACCGTCGCTAAGCGTTTGCAGCAAGCCAGTTTCCCAAACAGCGCTGTTGCACGTCTTTCCGGTGATGAATTTACGGTGCTGTTACCTAACGTTGAGGATACTCCGCTCCAAGAAGTCATGCTGCAGCTATGCGAACTCATCAAACGTCCTATCCAGCTTGACCATCGGATTTTCAACCTTGATGTCAGCATTGGCGTTGCCAGCTATCCAAGCGATGTAGCCGACGCTGGCGAGCTGTTTAATGCAGCCAGCATTGCTCTTCACCATGCTAAACGACGTGATAACAGCGTATGCCCTTACACGCAGACGATGCGACATGCGTTAGAGCGCCGGCAGTGGATGACTGAGCGCCTACATCAGGCGATTGTTGAGCGCCGTTTGGAACTTTACTTTCAGCCCCAGTTTAGCCTTGTCGATAAAGCGCTCACAGGGGCTGAAGCGCTATGCCGCTGGTACGACGACGAGTGGGGGTGGGTAAGCCCTGGCGAGTTTATTCCACTGGCAGAGGAGCGTGGCTTAATTCGTATGCTGGGAGATTGGGTGCTAGCAGAAGCGGCAAATCAATTGAGCGCGTGGCAGGCGCGCTGTACGCCGCTGCCCGGAAGACTATCCATCAATATTTCCGCCCAGCAGTTTGCCGACCCCCAGCTAACGTCTCACATTGCCAAACTTACCCACTGTGTACAGCCAGGTGCCATTGCCTTAGAACTCACTGAAAGCGATTTTATGCGCGACCCGGACCAAGCGGTTGCGATTACCCAGGCGATGCGTAAAGCAGGCTACGCCCTGTTTATTGACGACTTTGGCACCGGCTACTCATCGCTCTCCTATTTGCGGCGTTTCGCTGCAGACGCGTTGAAGATAGATATTTCGTTCGTACGTGACATGCTCGATAACCACCATGATCGAGCAATCGTACAAACCATTATCGCCATGGCCGACACGCTAGAGATGAAAACCCTGGCAGAAGGTGTTGAAAGCCCAGCTCAGGCAGACTTATTAGCCAAAATGGGCTGTAGCGAAGCGCAGGGCTACTGGTTTGGTCGTCCATTACCCGCTGATAAGTTTGCCGACGCGTGGTTAACCTCTTAAGCCACTTTAGCCCGTAACCATGGTCGTTAAACCGCACTCTCGACAGTAACGTCATCGTCCTGTCATCAATGCTGGCATATCCTACCCGCCGCTTACTTCGCGAAAAAGGAGTGCCCCATGCGCCTCGCCCTGTTTGATCTCGATGACACCCTTCTAGATGGAGACTGCAGCGACCGCTGGAATTTATGGATGATAGAGCAGGGGTGGATCAGTGATGCTGAGGTCTTTATGGCGCGTGCCGAGAAGATGCAGCAGGCCTATCATGCTGGTAAGTTAAAGCTCGAAGAGTATTTAGCTATGACCTTAGCGCCGCTGCGAGGGCGTCGAGTCAGTGATGTGCAGAAAGAAGTTGAGCGCTTTGTTGCCACCCATTTGCAGCCACGTATTTTTGATCAAGCCTGGCGCTGCCTGGAAATACACCGCCAAGCAGGTGATACCATGGTGCTCATTTCCGCTTCATCGCGCCACTTAGTGGCACCGATTGCCGCCACGTTAGGTATTGATCACGTGCTGGCGGTAGAGCTGAGCGTCGACTATAGCCACCAGGAAGAGACCGGTTACTATACCGGCCACAGCGAAGGCGTGCTTTCCTACCGAGGCGGTAAAGTACTGCGCTTTCAGCAGTGGCTAATCGAGCAAAACATCACCCCCAGCCACACCACGTTCTACTCAGATTCTCGCAACGATATTCCGCTACTGCAGTATGTCGACTGCCCAGTGGCGGTTAACCCTGACCCGGTACTGGCCGAGGTGGCTAGCGTAGAGGGGTGGCGGCGCTTAGACTGGCGGACAGCAGCGCTGTCAGGCGCTTCATCAAGCATGCACTAGCCTACTGCTTGCCAAACCAAGTTAATTCCCACCACGAACATGGCCAAGATTACCAGGCGATAAAATAGCGCTTCGTTGACGCGGCTTTGCAGCCACAGCCCATTGCGCACGCCGATCCACGCTACCGGCACCAACAGCAGCGACGCCCAGGCGCTGGTTACATTGACTTCGCCAAGCCACATATACGGACCTAGCTTGATGACATTCACCACCGCATAGATGACCGTGCAGGTGGCAATAAAGGTCTCTTTAGAGAGCTTGCGTGGCATCAAGTAAATATTGAGCGGTGGTGCGCCTGCATGGGCAATAAAGCTGGTAAACCCACAAACGCTGGCGGCAGGCAGCGCCCAACGGGTAGAAATTGGCTTCTTAGCGACTGGCTTCAGCAGCATATACACCGCAAACACGACAGAGATCACACCCAGCACCAACCGCACACCTTCATCGCTTAAGCTACCAAACAGCAGTGTGCCAACCGTTACACCAATGACTAACCCTGGCACAAACCGCCACACCTCGGCGTTTGCCTGCTTTCCCCACCATGCTTTTAACGCAAACGCATCCATAACGAGCAATAGTGGCAGTAACAAGCCTGCTGCTTGGGTAGGGCTAATCGCCAGCGCCATCAGGGGAACTGAAAGCGTACCAAAACCGCCGGCAAAGCCACCTTTTGAAACGCCGGTCAGGTAAACGGAAAATACGATCAACACCCACGCGATGACGGAGTAATCGGGG
>SKHS01000081.1 GCA_007116835.1 Halomonas sp. | reverse complement strand
CTCTACACAGATCAATCCCCGCAGCGATGTCTTTCAAAGCAACGCAGCATCCATGCTAGGGGAAGATTCCAAACTACGAGAATTGACCGCCGCCGTCGCCCAGGGCGGCGGCCCCAAGGCCCGTGAACGCCACGAGAGCCGTGGCAAGCTATTTGTGCGTGACCGTATCGATCACTTAATTGACGAAGGCTCGCCATTTTTAGAATTTTCTGCCCTGGCAGCCCATCACGTTTACGATAGCGACGTACCTGCGGCAGGCGTAGTAACAGGCATTGGCCGGGTATCTGGCGTTGAGTGCGTGATTGTGGCCAACGATGCCACGGTAAAAGGCGGTACGTATTTTCCGCTCACGGTGAAAAAGCACCTGCGTGCCCAAGAAATCGCCCGCAAGCACCGCTTACCGTGTCTCTATTTGGTGGATTCTGGCGGCGCTTTCTTGCCCCGCCAGGATGAAGTATTCCCTGATCGCGACCACTTTGGGCGCATCTTCTATAACCAAGCCACCATGTCGGCAGAAGGCATCCCACAAATAGCCGTGGTAATGGGCTCCTGCACGGCTGGCGGTGCTTATGTACCCGCCATGGCGGATGAGTCCATCATCGTGAAAGAACAGGGCACGATTTTCCTGGGCGGCCCGCCGTTAGTAAAAGCGGCCACCGGCGAAAACATCAGTGCAGAAGACCTTGGCGGTGCGGATGTTCACGCTAAAGTGAGCGGCGTGGCCGACCACTACGCTGAAAACGACGCTCACGCCCTGCAGCTGGCACGCGCCTGTGTGTCGCGCCTGAACTGGCAAAAGCGCGGCAAATTAGCCATGCAAGCGCCCAAGCCCCCCAAACTCGACCCTAGCGAATTGTACGGCATTGTCGGCACCGACCTTAAAAAGCCTTACGACGTTCGCGAAGTGATCGGGCGGATTGTCGATAGCTCTGATTTTGACGAGTTCAAACGCTACTACGGCGACACGCTAGTCACCGGTTTTGCGCATATCCACGGCTACCCAGTTGGCATCGTGGCGAACAATGGCGTGCTGTTCTCAGAAAGTGCGGTTAAAGGTGCGCACTTTATTGAGCTATGTGCCCAGCGCAAGATTCCGCTGGTGTTCCTGCAAATCATTACTGGCTTCATGGTTGGCTCGAAGTACGAGCATGAAGGCATCGCTAAGCACGGCGCGAAGTTAGTCACCGCCGTGGCATGTGCCAAAGTGCCTAAGTTCACCGTTTTGATTGGCGGCAGCTTCGGCGCGGGCAACTACGGTATGTGTGGCCGCGCCTACGACCCTAACCTACTGTTTATGTGGCCCAATGCGCGCATTTCGGTCATGGGTGGCGAGCAGGCAGCAGGCGTGCTTTCCCAGGTCAAACGTGAGCAGTACGAGCGCGATGGCCGCGAGTGGACTAAAGAGGAAGAAGAAGCCTTCAAACAGCCTACCCGCGATCAGTATGAGCACCAGGGCCACCCTTACTATGCCAGCGCCCGCTTATGGGACGATGGCGTGATTGACCCACTTCAGACTCGGGATGTATTAGGGCTTTCGCTAGCTGCTGCCATGAATGCTGAAGTAGAAGAGACACGCTTCGGCGTGTTCCGGATGTAAGGGCAAACACGATGGCTTACTCAACGCTACTGATCGAAAAGGGCGTGGCACGCCTGACGTTAAACCGCCCAGAGGTGCATAACGCCTTTGACGACAGCCTAATCGCTGAATTAAATGCGCATCTAGACGAATTGCATGCGCTAGCCAACGCCGGTGACGTTCGGGTGGTGGTGCTTGGCTCTGAAGGTAAAAGCTTCTCTGCGGGCGCTGACCTTAACTGGATGAAGCGCATGGTCGATTACGACCTGGAAAACAACCTAGCAGACTCTCGCAAACTCTCTGCGCTGATGCATGGGCTAGATACCCTGCCTTGCCCCACGGTTTGCCGTGTGCAGGGGGCAGCCTTTGGCGGCGCGGTGGGCCTCGCTGCCTGTTGCGATGTGGTGGTTGCCTCAGATAAAGCTAAATTCTGCCTGTCGGAAGTCAAAATTGGCCTATCGCCTGCGGTGATTAGCCCCTATGTGCAGCGCGCCCTTGGCGAGCGTCAAATGCGCCGCTACGCGCTCACCGCTGAAGTGATGGATGCGCCCACGGCGCTGGCGCTAGGCTTGGCACACCACGTGGTGGAACACGATGCCTTGGATAGCGCCGTAGATGCCATGCTCGATACCCTTCTGGGAGGCTCTCCCCAAGCTCAGCGGGCGACCAAAGCGCTGCTGGCAAACGTGGCCCAAGCCCCCGACAGCGATACCACTCGAGAGCACACCTGCCAAGTGATCGCCAAACTTCGGGTAAGCCAAGAGGGGCAAGAGGGCTTAGCTAGCTTTTTTGACAAGCGCCGTCCAGCCTGGACACAACCGTCAGGCCTTCAAGAAAACAATACTGCTGCGGAGCCACGCTCATGACGCTTGACCTTACTAAATTCGACACGTTGCTAGTGGCCAACCGCGGTGAAATTGCCTGCCGCGTGATGCGCACCGCCCGCCGTATGGGGCTAAAAACCGTTGCCGTTTATTCAGACGCCGATGCCACCGCCCGCCATGTTCGTGAAGCCGATGAAGCCGTTCGCTTAGGCCCCGCCGCCGCCCGCGAAAGCTACCTTAATGTTGACGCGGTTATCGACGCGGCCAAGCGCACCGGTACCGGCGCTATTCACCCCGGCTACGGCTTTCTTTCAGAAAATGGTGGGTTCGTTAAAGCGCTTGAGCAGGCAGGCATTATCTTTGTTGGCCCCCCCGCGTCGGCAATTGCCGCCATGGGCGACAAATCTGCTGCAAAAGCGCGTATGGCCAATGCAGGCGTGCCGCTAGTACCTGGCTACCATGGCGATGACCAAGATGATGCGCTGCTGCGCAGCGAAGCCGACAAAATCGGTTACCCAGTGATGCTGAAAGCCAGCGCCGGTGGCGGTGGTAAAGGCATGCGCGTGGTTGAAAGCGGCGAAGGCTTTCAAGCAGCGCTTGATGGCTGTCGGCGCGAATCCAGAGCCGCTTTCGGCGACGACCGCATGTTGATTGAGAAATATCTGGTGCAGCCCCGCCACGTAGAAGTACAGGTGTTCCGCGACCGCTATGGCAATGGCGTCTACCTGTTCGAACGGGATTGCAGCGTTCAGCGCCGCCATCAAAAGGTGATTGAAGAAGCGCCAGCCCCCGGCATGACGCCTGAACTGCGCAGTGCGATGGGTGACGCCGCCGTTCGCGCCGCAAAAGAAATTGGCTATGTGGGTGCAGGTACCGTGGAGTTCCTGCTCGACGCCGACGGCTCGTTCTACTTTATGGAGATGAACACGCGTCTGCAGGTTGAGCATCCTGTTACCGAAATGATTACCGGCCAAGATTTAGTCGAGTGGCAGCTGCGCGTTGCCATGGGCGAACCACTCCCCTGCACCCAAGACGAGCTGACCATCACCGGCCATAGCTTTGAAGCACGCCTTTATGCCGAAGACCCAGAGCAAGACTTCCTGCCGGCTACCGGCTTATTAACTCGCTTCGCCCTAGATTTAGAAGGTGCTGACTTAGATAGCGATCGGGTGCGGTTAGATAGCGGTGTGGAAAGCGGTGATGTGGTTTCCATGCACTACGACCCCATGCTGGCCAAACTGATTGTTCACGGCGCTGACCGAGATGCGGCACTCGCCACTCTCAACCGCGCTTTGGCGGCGCTGGATGTACAGGGCGTCGT
>SKHS01000273.1 GCA_007116835.1 Halomonas sp. | reverse complement strand
TAGGGGCTATTGTTGTCGTGCTGTTGTTTACGCTGTTAATTGCTCGGGCGATGTTGATTGGGCGGCGTGCTGAGTTGGCGGGACATCTGTTCGGTGCTTATGTTAGCTATGGTATTGGGTTTGTGATTGCGGCGCAGGCTTATATCAATATGGCGATGAGCTCAGGGCTTTTGCCAACGAAAGGCTTAACGCTGCCGCTTATTAGCTACGGCGGTTCAAGTTTATTGGTAACCGGCATGATGATCGGGCTGTTATTACGTGTTGATGCGGAAACGCGTCATAAACCTAGCCGTGTGCCAACGCCTTACAAACCTCGATATGAACCTCGGTTATCGTAATTATTCAAGGAGTTGTTTGTGACGACGAATGCACGTCGACGCATTTTAATTATGGCGGGAGGTACCGGTGGTCATGTTATCCCGGCGCTTTCGTTAGCACGTTCTCTTAAGGCACAGGGGGTCGATGTTGAGTGGCTTGGTAGCCCGCGGGGGATTGAAAACCGTTTAGTGCCAGAGGCGGGTATTAAACTTCATACCATCAATATTAGCGGTTTGCGCGGTAACGGGGTGACAGGGTGGCTGAAAGCGCCATTGAACCTCTCTAAAGCGGTGCTGCAGGCACGTCGTGTCATTCGCCAATTTCATCCCCATGTGGTGGTTGGAATGGGAGGCTTTGCGAGTGGCCCAGGCGGGCTTGCGGCATGGCTTGCTAGGGTGCCGTTAGTGATTCATGAACAGAATGCGGTGGCTGGGCTGACGAATAAAGTGCTTTCGCGGTTGGCAACTCGTACTTATGCGGCCTTTGCCGGTGCCTTTGGTGATAAGGCTGATGTGATTGGTAATCCTGTGCGTGAGGATATTGCCGCGTTGGGTGAGCGCCCACGCAGCGTTTCTGCGCTGTCCGCTCGTCCGTTGCGCTTGCTGGTGGTGGGTGGCTCTTTAGGCGCGGTGGCGCTAAATGAGCGCTTGCCGCCTGCGCTGGCGGCACTGCCTCCCGAGCGGCGCCCGGAGGTTCGCCACCAGGCGGGCAAAGACCGCGAAATCGCAACGGCAGGTGCTTATGCTGAACAGGGCATTGTTGCGGATGTAAGCCCTTTTATTGATGACATGGCCGCTGCTTATGAGTGGGCTGACTTAGTCGTTTGTCGTGCGGGGGCCTTAACCGTGGCCGAGTTAGCGGCGGCAGCAAAGCCTGCTCTTTTGGTGCCATTTCCGTTCGCGGTCGATGATCATCAGCGTGTCAATGCTGACGTGCTAGTGAGCGCGGGTGCTGCGATCTGTATTGTGCAATCAGCACTGACCGTTGAGCAATTGACACACCATTTAGATCAGTTGCTGGTTCCAGAGGTGCTGGCCGAAATGGCCTCTAAAGCGCGTCAAGCCGCCCATCTAGAGGCGACTGAACAGCTAACCAAGGGATGCCTGGCGTTGGTGAAACAAGGAGAGACTGCATGACCGGTTCAAGCACTGATTCAATTAACAACACCTCGCGCCCAGGAATTCGTCCAAGTGGCCCGGGTATGCGGCGAATCAAACGGCTGCATTTTGTGGGCATCGGCGGTGCAGGCATGTGTGGGATCGCCGAAGTGTTAGCCAATCAGGGCTACCGCGTCAGCGGCAGTGATATGAAGGTCTCGAATGTCGTTGAGCGTCTGCGCCAGTGCGGTGTAGACGTTTCGATCGGTCATGCGGAAGGTAATGTGGTGGGCGCTGATGTGGTGGTTGTTTCAAGCGCCATCGACGACACTAATCCAGAAATTCGCTGGGCCCATGAGCATCGCGTGCCGGTTGTAAGACGCGCTGAAATGCTGGCCGAATTAATGCGTTTTCGTCATGGCATTGCTGTGGCAGGCACCCATGGCAAGACAACAACGACAAGCCTAACGGCGACCCTATTAGCCGAAGGTGGGTTAGATCCTACGTTTGTGATTGGTGGCAAGCTCACTAGTGCTGGTGCTAATGCACGCTTGGGAGAAGGGGACTATTTGGTCGCTGAGGCCGATGAGTCTGATGCGTCATTTCTTCACCTTCAGCCGATGGTCTCCATTGTCACCAATATTGATGCGGATCATATGGCGACCTATGGGGGCGATTTTGAACGCCTCAAAAGCACCTTTATAGAGTTTTTACACAACTTACCTTTTTATGGTCTGGCGGTACTGTGTGCTGATGATGCTCATATCCGCACGCTTCTTGACCGAGTAAAACGTCAGTTTGTGACCTATGGTTTCGATGCGGATGCGGACTACCGAATTGTTGATTTTAGTCAGCAAGCAGGTGAAGTCTCTTTTACCGCGATGCGTCCTGGTGGGGCTGCGCCGCTAGCGATTCGGCTGGCAATGCCTGGGCGCCATAATGCCTTGAATGCCATGGCCGCCATTGTTGTTGCGACAGATGCAGGCGTAAGTGATGAAGCGATTTTGCGTGGCTTGGCCAGCTTCGCAGGGGTTGGTCGTCGCTTTCAAGTACATGGTGAATTTAGCGCCCCCCGTGGCGATGGTGAGGTCATGTTGGTGGACGACTACGGCCATCATCCCCGTGAAGTCGACATGGTGATTCAGGCGGTACGTGCAGGCTGGCCAGAGCGACGTCTTGTCATGCTCTATCAGCCTCATCGGTACAGTCGAACGCGTGACCTATATGAAGATTTTGTGCGCGTTCTTTCCCAAGTAGATACGCTAGTGCTGCTAGATGTGTATAGCGCAGGGGAGGCTGTGATACCTGGTGCTGAAGGTCGTACGCTAGCAGGTTCTATCCGGCAGCGGGGCGACGTAGACCCACTGTTCATTGAGGATAAGCAGGAATTGCCCTCTCTATTAAGCAAGCTACTACGTCCAGGGGATATTTTTATCACCCAAGGGGCAGGCGACGTCGGTGGTATTTCATTGCGTTTTGCTCAGGCCAAGCTAGCGCTGGATAAGGTAGAGTTATGAGAGCAGCTAAGTCTCAAGTAGAGCGTCTGGAACGCGTCGTTGTTGTCTATGGTGGTACGTCGGCAGAGCGTGAGGTATCGCTTAAAAGCGGGGCAGCCATTTTGGCGGCACTCAAGCGCCAAGGGGTAGAGGCGGTCGGTTATGACCCCAAAGAGGGCGGTTTGGTGGGGCTGGAACGCCTTGCACCAACGGCGGTATTTGTCGCCCTGCACGGTCGTGGTGGTGAAGATGGCACGTTGCAGGGGGCGTTGGAGCTTTTGGGGCTTCCCTATACCGGCAGCGGCGTATTGGCGTCAGCGCTGGGTATGGACAAGCAGCGTACGAAGCAGGTCTGGCAAGCCGTGGGACTGCCCACACCAGAAAGCGTGATGCTGAGCAACACATCTGACTGGTCATCGGTGGTCGAACAGCTTGGCCTGCCAATGATGGTCAAGCCGGTACACGAAGGCTCAACGCTGGGTATTAGTATCGTTAAAAGCCAAGAGGCGCTCGAGGCTGCTTATCATGAAGCCGCCCAATACGATGCCCGGGTGATGGCTGAGCGCTTTGTCGTGGGAGATGAGTATACGGTAGCCCTGCTAGGCAATGATGTACTGCCTGCCATTCGCGTTGAAGTACCTGGTGGCTTCTATGACTATGAAGCAAAATACATTTCCAACACGACCCAGTACCATCTTCCCTGCGGCTTGTCTGCAGACGATGAGCAGTGCTTGGCAATCCTGTGCCAGCAGGCGTTTGCCGCGGTAGGTGGAGAAGGTTGGGGGCGTATTGACGTGATGCGTGACGCTGACGGTAAG
>SKHS01000089.1 GCA_007116835.1 Halomonas sp. | reverse complement strand
TGATGATTATCGGCATGACGCTTAGTCAGGTAACACTATCGGCGTGGGATTCTCGGTTTGTCGCCACTTGCGTGGGGCTGCGCTATCTACTGTGGCCGCTGGTTATGCTGGCCGCGGTGCTGCTGCTCCAAACCTTGGGCTCGCTATCGCCTGAGCTAGCCATGGCATTACTGTTACTGGGTGTCGTGCCGATGGCCTCCAACGTGGTGGTCGTGGCGATGGAGCTGGGCATTCAGCCCCAGAAAGGAGCACTGGCGGTGCTTACCACCACGCTACTAGCGCCTCTGCTAATTCCTTTCTATCTGCACGTCATGCTGCGCCTTACCGGGCTTGGAAGCTTCTGATTAAGTTAAAAGCCCTCGACACCCGCCTGTTTAAGCTGAGCAGCCATCCGCTGCACATCAGGATGACTGAAAAATGCCACCAGCGCGTCAGCACGAACAGAGCCAACGCCAGGCTCGGCCTGCCAATCAGCGTGTGTGTAACCAGCTAAGGTATTCCAATCCCCCAACTGGGCACTGCCGCCCGGCGGCATCCCTAACGCCGCTAACCATTGAGCATAGGAGGCCGCCTGTGCCGTCTTGAACTGGGCAGCAAGCGCTACTGAACGGACATGGCCCACGCCGCGTGCCCGCTGAAGCTGTTCCGGCGTGGCTGCCAGCCAGCCCAGCAGTTCGTTCACAACACCTGCCTCCATAAGCGCTTGCCAGGTACTGTCCCCAACGCCCTGCATAGTTAACTGGTCACTTAAAAAGCTAAGCCGCGCCAGCAACTGCGCGTCACAGCCTGTGGTGAGCGTAAAGCAACTTAATAGGTGATAGCGCTCTGGAGAGGGCACACCAAGCGGCGCCCGCTCGCGGGTTTGCCACACCACTTCCGTTACCTGGGGGATTGTAAGCCCTGCCAATGTTATGGCGACGTGATCTCCCGGGCGCACGTCCCACGCTTCCCAGCGCTCCAGAGACCCAAGCGACACACGGCTGATGCGTCGCCCTTCTAATGTCACTGGGTAAAGCCACAGCAATGGGGTCACCCGCCCGGTTCGGCCAACGCGAAACTCGACGCCGCGCACCTGAACTAACGCCTGCTGAGCAGGATACTTCCACGCCACGGCCCACGTCGGTGGCGATGAAGACCAGCGCTGCACGCCAGGGCGTCTGGCCTGTTTAAGGACTACCCCGTCGGTGGCGAACGGCAGTGGCCCGTTAAACCATCTATCGCGCCAGTCGGCAGCATCATGCCGGTCATTAATCGGATGGGTGTAATCAGCGGTATCAAAGCCTAATGCGGTCAAGTGACTCAGTCTTTCACTCATCTCAGCGGGGCCATCAGGCCAATCCCACACAAATAGCCCAACGTGCGCAAGGGTTTGGCGTGTAGGCGACGCCTGTGCCATGGCGCCAGCAACAGCGCCCCGCGCGCCAGAGGCAGGAGTCTGTGACTGAATATGGCTATCCAATGTCCAGTAAAGCTCACCTTGGAAGATGGCTGAGAGCGGCGTTGGTAGCGTGTTGGGCACGGCGGGTAGCTGCTGTACACGAGTCGTCCAGTTCTGCCCGCGCTCGCCATCACCGCGGCTAACCGCTTCGACCAACACGCCCTTTTCGTAGCGCAGCGTTATCGCGACACCATCAACCTTGGGCTGAATCCATAGGTCATCGCGGCGGCTGATAAAGCGGCGCACGCCGTCATCGTCGGCTTTATTTAAGCCCGTTTGCGCGACAGGATGATCTAAGGTGCCATCACTACGGGTTATTCTGGTTAGTGGTCGCTGCCGGGCCATTTCACCCAGGCAGACTTGCCAGCTAGCTAACCGAGCGACTGCTTGATCGTATAACTCATCGTCAATTAGCGATTCGCCCTGATCATGATAAGCCCTGTCCCAACGTGCAATGCGCTCGCTTAACGCTTGACTCTCTTGCACCAGCTGTTCACGGGGCCAAACGGGACAGTCATTAGCCTGTGTGGATAAAGTGACACCCATAAGCCCCGTACTGACTAGCCAGAAGCTCAGCAGCCAACGTCCGCGTTTTTTTCTATTGGTATCCATACCTTCTCTCTTAGCACCCTGCAATGGCGCTTCCCTTAAAATAGCGTTATTAATAAAGTGACCTTAGCGCATAACCAGAAACTTAATTCAACGCAAAAAAAAGCCCCTTGGCATCAGCCAAGGGGCACTGTCTCACCTGCTTATAGAGCAATCACGCGGCTTCTTACAAACCGGCAGCCTGGCGTAGAAGGTCGGCTTTGTCGGTTTTTTCCCATGGGAAGGCGGTAAAGGTTTCGGTATGCACTTGGCCTGTGTCGTCTGTCCAGCGGTAGCTGTGCTCAAATGGCGCACGACCGAAGTGACCATAGGCAGCCGTAAGGCGGTACATAGGGTGTAACAAATCGAGCATTTTGGTAATCGCGTAAGGACGCAGATCAAAATGCTGGCGCACTAGATCAACGATTTTCGTATCGTCGATTTTACCGGTGCCAAAGGTATCGATGGATACCGACGTCGGCTCGGCAACACCGATGGCGTAAGAAACCTGAATTTCACACTTGTCGGCAAGCCCCGACGCCACCACGTTTTTAGCCACGTAACGGCCTGCGTAGGCCGCACTGCGGTCAACCTTAGAGGGGTCTTTACCCGAAAAAGCACCACCGCCATGACGCGCCATACCGCCGTAGGTATCGACAATAATTTTACGCCCTGTTAAGCCACAGTCACCCACCGGGCCACCAATAACGAACTTGCCGGTTGGGTTAATGTGGTACTGGGTATGTTCATCAAGCCATTCAGCGGGAATCACCTGCTCGACAATCTCGCGCTTGACCATTTTACGCAGATCATCTTGAGCGATTTCCGGGTCATGCTGGGTAGACAGCACAACGGCATCTACGCCACATGGCTGACCTTCGGCATTATATCGGAAGGTAACCTGGCTCTTGGCGTCCGGGCGCAGCCACGGCAACAAGCCGTTTTTGCGCAGCTCGGCCTGACGCTCAACCAAACGGTGCGAGTAGTGAATCGGCGCGGGCATGAACGAGTCGGTTTCGTTGGTTGCGTAACCAAACATCAACCCCTGGTCGCCAGCGCCCTGGTCTTCAGGCTTGGTACGGTCAACGCCCTGAGCGATATCAACGCTCTGCTTGCCGATCAGGTTGATTACCCCACAGGTTGCGCCATCAAAGCCGACATGAGACGAGGTGTAACCAATATCGGTGATCACATCACGCACCAGTGCTTCCAGATCAACCCACGCAGAGGTGGTGATCTCACCGGCAATAATGGCAACGCCCGTTTTCACCATGGTTTCACAGGCAACGCGGGCCTGTTTATCTCGGGCGATAATGGCATCTAGAACCGCGTCGGAAATCTGGTCGGCAATCTTATCGGGATGGCCTTCTGAGACGGACTCGGAGGTAAACAGGGAATATTCGCTCATCGCGCACTCGACCCTCTGTATGACGGCTGCATAGTGACCGCAGCATCAGCAGGAAATCACGGCAGGAGGTTCCCTGCCCATATAGAGAAGTGGTAACTCGTGTTTTGGTGACCACTTCGGGAGGCAGAGTCTACACGCTGTTGGGGATTCTTCCCAGAACGTGACCCCAGAATTTGCCGCCGCAGGGGAAGTCAGCGACAATAGTGTCTTTATTATTTTCGTTTTCAGGCGAGGAGCACCCCCATGCCGTCCCGTTTTGAGCTGGCCAATGCCATTCGCGCCCTTTCCATGGATGC
>SKHS01000063.1 GCA_007116835.1 Halomonas sp. | reverse complement strand
TGAGTTAGGCACTATCACGGCCCAGGAAGCACTACGCCGTGGGGGAGTTACTGGCGCTGATATCGACCACTCGGTGTATGGTCATATTATTACTACCGGCCCCGAAGATGCTTACCTTGCCCGTCATATCGCACTGAATGCGGGCGTGCCGAAAGAAGCAGGTGCTTTTAACGTTAACCGGCTATGTGGTTCCGGCGTGCAGGCGGTGGTATCGGCGGCACAGCAAATCGCGCTGGGGGACAGCCGACTGGCATTGGCGGGTGGGGCTGAGTCGATGTCACGAGGTGCTTATCTACTGCCGCCCCAAGCACGCAATGGCATACGCCTGGGCGATGCCAATATCCGAGACCTTACCCTCGGCATTCTTAGTGACCCCTTTGGCAGCGGGCACATGGGGATGACTGCTGAAAATATCGCCAAGCAGTATGGCTTAAGCCGCGAGCAGCTGGATCAGTTTGCGGTGGATAGCCACCGTAAGGCGGCTAAAGCCATTGCAGAAGGGCGTTTTGACGAGCAAATCGTGCCTGTTGAAGTGACAAAAGGAAAACAGACGGTTTCCTTTGCCCGTGATGAGCATGTGCGTGAAGGCGTTGAGTTAAGTGATTTAGCCCGGCTTAAACCGGCCTTTAAAAAAGAGGGAATAGTAACGGCAGGAAACGCCTCTGGGATCAACGATGGCGCTGCGACCTTGGTGCTGGCGCATGCCGATGAAGCACAGCAGCGCAATTTAACGGTGAGGGCGCGACTTCGCGTGGCAACCACTGCCGGTGTGGAGCCTTCGCTAATGGGATTAGGGCCAATCCCTGCGGTGAAACGCTGCCTCCAACAGGCAGGGCTGACGATCAATGATATTGATGTGATTGAGTCCAACGAAGCGTTTGCAGCACAAGCGATGGCGGTTGCCGATACGCTGGGATTTCCACTGGAAAAACTAAACCCGAACGGCGGTGCAGTGGCGCTTGGGCATCCTGTCGGTGCGACCGGTGCTATCTTAATCCTGAAAGCCTTGCATGAACTGGAGCGATGCCAGGGCCGCTATGGCTTGATTACACTGTGTATCGGTGGTGGTCAGGGCATTGCGCTGTTAATTGAACGCGAGTAACAAACGGTTTTCCAATAACAATCGACAGGTGTGTTTTATGTCTACGATAACGCCAAAAATACTTCCCTCTACGCCGTCAGCGACGAACTCGCCTCTGTTAATCAGAGACTTGCTGGAGTCAGGTGTTCGAATGGCGGGGAACAATCAGATTGTTTATCGAGACCAGAGCCGTCATGACTATCGGCGTTTTCGTGAGCGGGTACACCAGCTTGCTCATACGCTAACCGCACAGGGCGTTCAGGCGGGTGATGTGGTGGCGGTGTTGGACTGGGACAGCCATCGCTATTTAGAGTGCTTTTTCGCCATTCCGATGGTGGGAGCCGTGCTTCATACCGTCAATGTGCGTTTGGCACCTGAGCAAATTCACTACACGATGGAGCACGCTGAAGATGTCTTTGTGCTGGTGCATGAGGATTTCGTGCCGCTATTAGAACCACTTGCTGACCAACTACCTAACATACGCGGTTATCTGCTTTGCCAAGAAACGGCTAGCACGGTTAATACGTCGCTGCCGTTAGTGGGAGAATTTGAAGCGCTGTTAAGTGAGCAGCCAACTCATTACGAGTTTCCTGTGTTTGATGAAAACGCAGTGGCCACGCTGTTCTACACCACAGGCACCACCGGCAACCCAAAAGGGGTATTTTTTACCCACCGCCAATTAGTCCTGCACACACTCGGTGAAGCCAGTACCTTCCAAGCACCGGGCTTTGAGTTGCTCAACCGTGACAAGGTATATATGCCTATCACGCCGATGTTTCATGTGCATGCCTGGGGCGTGCCTTACACTGCCACCTTGATGGGAGCGACCCAGGTATATCCTGGTCGCTATGAGCCGGAAATGTTGGTGAAGCTGCTGGTAAATGAAAAGGTCGATTTTTCTCACTGTGTGCCAACGCTGTTAAATATGGTGGTGAGCGCTGAGGCCATTGCATCGAAAAAAATTGACTTAACCGGTTGGAAGGTGCTGGTGGGCGGAAGTGCGCTTACTCAGGCGTTGGCCAGCCGTGCTTGGTCACTCGGAATCGATACGCGCAGTGCCTACGGCATGTCAGAAACTTGCCCACTATTAACGGCCGATATCTTACCTCGGGATGTCACAGAAGCTAATTTTGAAGAACAGCTTCCTTGGCGGTGTAAGGCTGGCTTGCCAGTGCCTTTGGTGAAGTTACAGGTAGTTGATGCCAATGGAGAGCCGTTACCCCATGATGGCGTCAGCGTGGGCGAAGTGCGTGCTCAGGCACCTTGGCTAACCCAAGCCTATTACAAGGAAGAGCAGCGCAATGAAGAGCTTTGGCGGGATGGCTGGCTTCATACCGGTGACGTTGGTTCGATTGATGAGCATGGCTTCCTGACCATTAGCGATCGTATCAAAGACGTTATCAAAACCGGCGGAGAGTGGCTCTCTTCGCTCGAAATAGAAAGCTATATCAGCCAATGCCCAGGCGTGGCGGAAGTGGCGGTGATTGGCGTTGCGGATGATAAATGGGGCGAGCGGCCGGCGGCACTCGTCGTCCCCAGCGATGTCAATAACCCCCCCACGGCAGAAGATGTGCAGAACTTTATGGAGCAGTTCGTAGAGCAGGGCAGTATCAACCGCTGGGGCATTCCATCGATGATTCGCTTCGTAGATGAAATTCCTAAAACCAGCGTGGGTAAGCTGGATAAAAAACGTATTCGCACAGAGATCTAAACACTAGCGTTTAATGCCCGCCGTTTGGGCCTTTCGATAGGCGGCGGGCGAGTCCCCTGTCCACTGTTTGAACGCTCGGCTAAAACACGCTAGGTCTTCAAAGCCCAGTTTTTCTGCAATTGTGGTCAGTGGTTGTGTGCTGCGAGTGAGTGCTTGAATAGCATAGTCGCGACGGTATTCGTCCTTAACCGCCTGAAAATGGGTACCTTCAAGTTTTAAGTGCCGTGAGAGCGTGCGAACGGACATATGGACGGCATCTGCGACATGCTGAACGGTGCATGAGATGGGTAGGTGACGGCTAAGGTGTTCGCGAACACGGTGGGTGATCAAGCGATCCTCAAAAGAGACATAAAACCAATCTGCTGGAGCGCGCTGTAAAAATGCGCCCAAGTGCTGTTTAGTTTGACGGATAGGATGGTCTAGAAACACTTTATCAAAATAAACAGCTGTTTGCGGTTGGTCAAACCTTACCTTGCCAGGGTAAAAGTAGAGATAGTCAGCGCTATGGGCGGGTTGGGCGTAGCCACATTCCATTAGAATAGGTGGAATTTTGCGCGCTATCATCCATGAGGCGATACCGTGAAAAAGCTTCAACATTAGCTCATGAATTAATATTCGACTTCCTTGAAGTGGCGCATGTTCTTCTAGCGCCATGCGGGCCAGCTCACCTTCAATCGTAAAGCAATAGCTAAAATCATCTAACAGAATGCGGAAAAACTGCGTATAGCGGTGGAGCGCAATATTCAGCGTTGGCGCGTCTAGCAAGCTTAAGCACAGTAGCTTTAGCGTTCCGCAGCGTAGCGGTCTGGAGAAAAATCCCGGTGTTTCATCATCCAACTCAAGGGCCAGTAAGCGGTACAGCTCGGCAAACTGCTCAACCGTGACACGCCCATTAGGCGCGCTTAGCAGAAAGGGCGAAATTCCAGCCAGTTCCAAGTAGCGG
>SKHS01000058.1 GCA_007116835.1 Halomonas sp. | reverse complement strand
GTCCGTGGCAAGTTGAAACGTATTTAACTCAGGTGGTCTACCAACTATGTATTACGAAAAACTTGCCATACCGGATGTGGTACTGCTCACCCCCCAAGTGTTCGGCGATGAGCGTGGCTTCTTCATGGAAACCTTCCGCCAATCTGAATTTGAACAGCACTGCGGCAACTACACCTTCGTTCAGGATAACCACAGCCTTTCAAGTCACGGCATTTTACGTGGCCTGCACTACCAGCTTGAAAAGCCCCAAGGCAAGCTAGTACGTGTGACCCGGGGGGAAGTGTTTGATGTAGCGGTAGACTTACGCAAAAGCAGCCCCACCTTTGGCCAGTGGGTAGGTGCCATGCTGAGCGCAGAGAACAAGCAGTTACTCTGGGTGCCACCAGGCTTTGCTCACGCCTTCTACGTGACCAGTAAAGAAGCCGAATTTCAGTATAAGTGTACCGATTACTACAACCCTGGTGATGAATACTGTATTCGCTGGGATGATCCCACGTTAGCAGTAGACTGGCCGTTGGTGGACAATAAACAGCCAGGGGTCTCAGAAAAAGATGCCCTAGGTGCGCGCTTCGAAGATGCCAGAACATTTGACTGAACCACTCTCTTTACGTCGTGATAAGTGAAAAACGGAGCTTTCTTGAATGACAGTGACTTTCGGCACAACCCCCTATAGCAACTGGCAATGCCTGGCCCCTTTGCTGAAAGCCCTAGGTTGTGTAACTCCAACATCGAATGAGTCGTCAAAGCCATACAGCATTGACCTAACAAGCGAGATGCCTGCAGAAGGAAAGTTACTGTTAGCGTATGCCAGCCCCCAACAAACGCTGGCAAACGCCATGGAACAGGGGGCCGCACCCACAGAAGTGCTGTCACAATGGGTGGCCCACACAAAGGCGATGATAGAGTGCTTCAAAGCCAACCGAAAGCGAGTGGTGCTCATCAATATCGATGCTGCCCGCCAAAGCCTGTCACAAAGTGCCATCACGTTAGAGAGCCACTGGCAGCAGCAGATTGAATTGCCTGAAGACCAGGTGTCAGATAGCCAACACCAGCCTGCAGAAGCCAACCCTTACTATTGGATGCTGGCTACCCTGGCGGTTCATCAAAGCCAGGAATTACCCCCGTTACTGGCGCAGCTGGAAGCATGTACCTTGCCCATTGGTGAGTCAGCAACTGCACCAGTACAAGAGATTGATCACCTTTACTCAGAATTAACGGCACTTTTCCAGCAGTGTGAAAGCAGCCAAGTGCTAGCACAAGCGCATAAAGCGCTTAAAGAAGAGTACCAAACGCTGGAAGCGCAGCACGCTAACGTGCTGCAAACACAGCAAAAAGACCAAACGGCCATCAACAGCGCTCAAGCCGAACGTGAAGCGCTTCAGCGCCAACTGAAAAAAGAACAGACCGATCACGCGGCACTCAAAGCATTAAACGCTACGCTGGAAAAAGAACACACCACGCTGCAGGCGGCAAAACAAGAGCAGGAAGTCTTGCTCAAAAATGCCAGTGAAGAGCATCAGCTGTTGCTTGAGCAGCTGCATCTAGTTCAAGAAGAGCTTGAGCGCCACATAACGGCAGGTAAAGAAGCCACCTCCGAAAAGGCAAGCCTGCAACATCAGTTAGAAGCTCGCCAAAAAGCCCATCAGCAACTTGAAAAAGAGCACGCAGCTCTCAAGCAAGCGCAGCAAAAAGACCAATTCATCATCAAAGAAGTTAACGCTGAGCGAGAAAAGCTCCAGAACGCACTGAAAAAAGAGCAGCTGGCACTTACCAAGGTTAATGCTGAAAAGTCTACCCTAGAGCATCAGCTAAGGGCGTTAAACGCCACCCATAAAGACCAAGCAAAACAGCTAACAGACCTACAGGCCCAAAAAACTGAGCTTTTAAAACAGTGTGAAGCCGCTGAAAAGCAAAAAATAATGCTGCACAAAGAGCAAGCTGCTCATGCACAAACGAAAGCCGAAAAGTTAGCCCTGGAAGGCCAGCATAGAAAAGCACAGCAGGAAGCGGAAGCCAGCCTGTCAAATGTAGAACACGAAAACCAACTACTTCTACAGCAGCTGCACGTGGTGCAGGAAGCATTCGAGGCCAAGTTCCTACAAGCGAAAGAGCAAGAAAAAGAACTGGCCAGAAGAGAATCCCAGCTTAAATACAGCGAACAACAGCACCAGAACAGCGTAAACGCCCATCATGCTAGCCAGGAAGAGAGCCAGCTGTTACTGCGCCGCCTTGCCAAACTGCGAGAAATAGTGGAAGGCCTGGAGCGCAGTAACAAAGCCCTGAACGGCAATATGTCAGAAGTCAAAAACCAGCTGGCAGCGGCCAGAAAACACCAGTCAGACTGGGAGCATAAATACCAGCAGGCCGAACGTGAAGGCGCCTTGGCCCTAGCGTCAGCCAACCGGCGTATTTACGACCTAAACAAAGAGCTTAGTAGCATCACCAAAAGCCTCCGCTGGAAGCTGGTCAGCCCGCTTAAACGCCATGGCAAAAAGAATAAAAAAATGCGTGCTGAACAGCTTCAGCAGCAGAAAAAACAAGTGGCGCACTCTGGCCTGTTCGATGCGGAATGGTACCTGCAGGCCTATCCAGATATTGCTGAAGCTGCCATAGATCCCATCGAACACTACCTCATGATGGGCGCGTACGAAGGTCGTAATCCCAGCGAAGTATTTGATACTAGCTGGTACCTGCTGTACTACCAAGATGTAACAGACAGTGGCTTCAACCCCCTGGTTCACTATATCCGCTATGGCCAGAAGGAAAACAGAGCGACCCGACCGGGTGCCTTGGCCTCACTACCCGCGCCAACACAGCAATCGGTTGAAAAGGGGTAAACCAACACCATGTCGATGATTCTTCATATAGGGGCCGGCCAAGCAAGTGAACTCCCCCAGTGGCGAAAGAGTGGTGCCACGCGCATTGTACTGGTATAACTAAACCCCATGTTGGCACAGCAGCTGCAACTGCTTGAAACCCGTCAGCGCCTCGGTCAATGGCTAACGCTCCCCAACGCTTACAGCCTAAGAGTGGAAGGCTAGATGATGCACTCTCACTAACCTTCATCTTACAACTTAACCACGAGCCAACCATGGAAAAAGATCTCGTTAAACGCGCCCATGCCGCTTTCAATCAGGGCGACTACCAAAACGCAATTAAACTTTACCAAAATGCTGCGTCCCAATATGGCAAAAGCCTTTTTGATGTTAATGTTCGTCTTTGTGAACAAAAGTTAGGTAATCCAGGCCAGGCCACCAAAACGGCACCGCGAAGCGTTGACAATACCCCTGTTGCCAAGCAGCTAGCAGAAACCCAAGCACTGCTGGAACATTACTACCGCCGCTGTCAAGATCTGGAATATCACCTGCAAGATGCCAGTTAAGTAAGGTAGCTAAGCAAGGAATAGTGCAACACCGCTGCCAAAAACTGCACGGTAGTGACATTGCAAGCTAAAACGATAACCGATTGAAAAGAAGGCAAGGAATGAAAGTGCTGACCGTATTCGGTACCCGCCCAGAAGCCATTAAAATGGCCCCGCTGGCGCTACAGCTCGCCACGGATGAACGCTTTGAAGCTCGGGTGTGCGTTACTGCTCAACACCGCGAAATGTTGGATCAAGTCTTGGATCTTTTCGAGCTAACGCCCGATTACGACCTTAATATCATGAAGCCTGGTCAGGACCTCAACGATGTCACTTGTGGGATACTCCAGGGGCTGAAACCCGTACTGGAAGACTTCAAACCAGACATAGTGCTGGTTCACGGTGATACGGCTACCACCTTTGCCACCACCCTT
>SKHS01000056.1 GCA_007116835.1 Halomonas sp. | reverse complement strand
GGGTCATGATTTTTCGACGGTATTTTGGGATCCACACCAGATGGTAGCCGATGCGATAGCGCGCCCATCGGGTCGCTGCATCAGGAATGATGCAATTATTCATAACATGTTCCAGTCAAATGTTAATTTTCTCATTTTAATCTTGTATCATATAAATTTTATGTGAAAATTAAATTATGAGCCAATCTGTCCGTATCATCCCTTTACGTCTGTCCGGACCGCGCCATGCGCGGTTGCGGAGCATCCTGCATGCAGGGCAGATGGAGGCGGGGCGGCTATCGCACGCCACATCGCCGAGGATGAGGCCGAGGCCGCTCAAGATGCCGCGCGTTACACGCGCGAGGCGCACAAACGCCTTGGGCTGACGCAACAGGAACTCGCGGAGCGGATCAATGTGTCACTCGACTCAATCCGCAACTGGGAGCAGGGTTAACGGCTTTCAACTGGGGCGCCGAAAGCGCTGTTCAAGATCTTGGATCGTTCACCGGAAACTGCCTTGGCGGCGCTTCGGTAACTGGCTGAGGTTGTCACATTACGCTACCAGCCAATTCATCGGACGCATGCGCTAGTATGGGCGGGAAATGTGACGCATAGATGGCCATCATGCAGGCCCGGTATTGCGATCAGCCGCATGACAATGTCTTCTTTCGTCATACAAAGTTATGGATAGCATTATGACCAACAGTCCATACACGATCCGGCTCGACGAAACACTCAAGAAAGCCCTCGAATATGAGGCAGCCCTTGAAGAGCGCCCACCAGCCCAGCTTGCTGTTCGCGCAATACGTGCGATGGTGCAGGCGCGGCAGGCGAAACGCGACGCGATCACAACCGCGCTGCAAGAAGCAGAAAAGGGGCGTTTCATCTCAAGCGACGCAATGCTGGCCTGGATAGACAGCTGGGACAGCCAGAATGAGAAACCAGAACCCTCAACAGATATCGAGCCACACTCTGTCCAATGAAGGTCGTATTTTTGGCCAGTACCGTGCAGGATCTGAAATGGTTTCGGCACTACTATAGGGCGGTATTTTCTGATGGAAGCGAAAAGGCTGGCGCACATTTCCAAGCAGCAATCGCAACCCTGTCAGCAAATCCCTACGCTGGAAGGCGCAGCGGTCCAGAGACAGAGGTTCGAGAGCTCCCGATCCCACGCACGCCCTTCATCATCATTTACCGCGTCACCCCAATTCAGATCGAGGTTCTACGCCCATGGGACTCGCGTCTAGTAGGAGATTATTGAAAGGGCACGAGCGCTCTCACGTGGTGGCATGGCGTTGAGATACGAGATCACATCGCCGACACGACATCCGTCTTTGCAAAATCTTCATCCACGAACAGCTTCGCGCACCATTGGTTTTGGCCGTCGCATAGGCAAAACAATCGCCAAAATTGAGCCCGGCCGGGTATACACCCTTGCCCCAGGTTGAATAGGCCTGCGCGACAGCCACCGCACCAGCAGCGCCAATCTCATATACAGAGCAGGGCGCTGAAAAGGTTCTTGAGAAGCAATACTCGCCGACCTCGTCAATGTCGGGTGAGCTCGTACCGCCACCTATAAATCTGCTGCCGGGTCACGTCATAACGCTGGGCAATCTGTGTCACTGTCGCCCCGCCAACCCCAACCGACCGCACAATCGCCAGCTTCTCCTCGTCACTCCACCGTCGCCGCCGCTCAGCCCCAAGAATTTCTCCGCGCATCAATGCCTCCAATAAGAGACGTCGCTAACGACGTCGTTAAGCACATCTCTTAACATCGCGAAGCACCCACGTGCAGGCGGTCCAAATCGGGCCGTTACGTACAACAACTCCAAATTTCTGTTTCCGTGTCTCGCCTGCGCGGCCTATAATGCCTGCTGGAGAGAGTTTGAGATCACACATTGCGGGCAAACCCGCGATAACAACGCTTATCGGCCTGCAGGACGCAACACCCTGCCCTGCCCCAACCCTGCCCCAGCCATTTGCGACCAGATTTTTTCTCCGAACGCTCTTGCGCATTTGGGCGCTCTTTGTCATCCCCATAGACCCAAGGGCCTTGGCCTTGGCAAACTGGCGGATATTTGATGACACAATGTGATAACAAAGATGAATTTTCGGCCGCAGAATGTGCGCGCATCCTAGAGCTCACCGTCCCTCTCTTGTCCAAAATCTACATGAAAATTCCTCTGGCAAAGCAGCGCGAGACATTGAAGAAATGGCGCTATCCAAGAGACCTGCAACCAGAAGATCCACATATCGCTGAAATTCTGGACCTACTGTTAAATTTTTCGGTCATGACGCATCTTCTATGCGACCGCACTGATAAGGGCGTGTCCTTCCTCGAGCGCCAATTGCGCCTGGCCAGAAAAGCATCATCCTCAAAAGACATCGAATTTCTCTTGCAGCTTGATCAGGGATTTCGATTTTGTGGACCAATCATTGATTACAATGAAGAGACGAAGGATCTCGTCTGCATCCGGGACCATCTCTCCAAGCGCGCGATCTGGATATTTAGCCCAGGCCTGATTGCGGGGGCGCAAAACGACTACCTTACAGGCTATGCATTCAAAGCCGGCGGGAATATGACTGTCCACCATACGATCGGGCCTGCTCTTTGGCTGCCAGCAACACTGCAAACCGCACAGGGCCCGCTGGGCGATCTTCTGGAGACGTCAACACCGCTCACAGATTTATTTTGGCAAAAACTCCTGCGGCATTATTTCAAGAATATCTTGCCATTGGCGATTGTTTTACGCCTTCAAGGCACGGATATCTTTTCGAAAACTTCACTCCCCGAGCCCGATGGCCCGGCTTTGTTCACTGCCACAGCTCAGGGCCCAAGCCTGTCACAACAGATTGAGTTAAGCCCTTCAGATCCCGTCGATCATTGTATTTTGAACTGGGGCTCTGATGAGCGGGATGTGATCGCGAACAGATTGCGGCTTTATGCAAATCTCGATGTCCTGAGCTATATGCTCGATTTGCATTTTGTGTCGGGAGAGACCAAGCAACAGCTTATTGAGCGCGCGTCAAAAGACGCCCTCTTGATAGTGGCAGAGACTTTGATCGCCCGTGATGGCGCTGGCCTTCAAACCCGAAACGCCTCTGCAGCGCAGATACACGCTCATGTGTCACAAGACGTGAAACGCGGATATCTGCCCCGACAAGCGCTCGAACTCATCAAGACCGTGACATCTTCGATCGGCCAGTCCACCGAGACACAACGGAGCTCGGATAATCCTGAAATTGCCAAAGTTATTGCGCGCATTGAAGCGCTTGAGATGCGGACCACGGACCGGGGCTTTAGCGAGCAGGAGGCCTATTTTGCTGCTGAAAAACTTGCCGATCTCCTCGATCGCTATGGCTCTGAACTCGAGGAGAACACGATCGTCACATTCCCGACACAGGCCGTGAAAATCGACACGCAACGCAAACGACTGGCTCCCAAATACTTTACCGTCAAAGCTGTCGCCGAGTTTTGCGACTGCAAACACTGGCTCGAACGCGATAGCCATGGCTACTTGGCTTATGTTATCTTTGGGTTGCGGCAAGACAGCTATGCCGCGCAGGCGCTGTTCGACTTGATCGAGCAAATGTTCAACACAGAGCGCGAAGCCTTCCAGTCAACCGATATATATTTGTCGCATGACCGCGGAGGCCGCAGAGCCGCTATGCATGCCTTTGAACACGGTCTCGCAACACGCATCAACTTGCGCCTAATGGAAATAAAGCAGGCAAGTCGTGCAAAACATCCCTCCACGACTGGAACCGACCTGATTGTGATCAAAGACGTAAAAATCAATCACGACCTAGATCGTCT
>SKHS01000018.1 GCA_007116835.1 Halomonas sp. | reverse complement strand
ATGACCTGCGCCGCCGCATTACCGACCAAGTTGGGCACCACCGTCAGGATCAGCTAACACTGACGTTTGAATCGTTTGGCTATAAGCGCGGCGTTCCGCTCGATGCAGACCTTGTTTTTGACGTGCGCTGCCTGCCTAACCCGTACTGGGATCCGACACTGCGCCAATACACAGGGCGCGATGCCAATATCATTACCTTTCTCAACAGCTACCCAATGGTAGACGCAATGAGCAATGATATTCAGGCCTGGTTAGAGAAGTGGCTACCTGCTTACCAAAACAGTCAACGTAGCTATATGACCGTTGCTATCGGCTGTA
Organism: Halomonas sp.; assembly: GCA_007116835.1. Taxonomy (GTDB): domain Bacteria; phylum Pseudomonadota; class Gammaproteobacteria; order Pseudomonadales; family Halomonadaceae; genus Vreelandella. The sequence goes on along the minus strand of SKHS01000018.1, from coordinate 3,489 downwards.
CAGGCGGTCAACACCGTTCGGTGTTTATGGTCGAACAGGTGGCACAAAAATTGGTTAAACTCATCGGAGAGGTACAGCTTCGCCACCGCGAGTTAGGGCTACAATACACGCTTAGCGAACCACTGATTGATAGTGAAGATAGCAAAACCTCGACTGAATCCTGCACACCTTCACAAAGCGCACCACCCTCATAGCGACAGCAACGCCTTATCTTTACGACCTATCTACAAGCCACTCGGCAAAAAGGAACCAGAGTGCCAGAAAGAACCTTAACACTCACCAATCAGCGTGGCCTTCATGCACGCGCGGCCACTAAACTCGTCAAATGTGGTCAGCAGTTTTCAGCCAACATTCATGTTTATAAACAGCAGCAAATGGCTGACGCTGCCAACATCATGTCGCTTTTGATGCTAGCAGCCCCATGCGGTACTGAGCTAAGAGTAGTCGCCGAAGGGGGCGACGCCGAACAAGCTCTCGAGGCTATCGAGGCGCTGTTCGACGCACGCTTTGATGAAGAGCTTTAGGGTAGATCAGCTGCCAGCGACTGTCATCGCATCAATTAACCAGCTACCCGTGTGAATACTGCCACGGGTGTCAATGTCATCACCCACACCGACCAAGCCAGCAAACATCGTATTCAAATTGCCTGCAATTGTGAACTCTTCGATAGGGTACTGCACTTGCCCATTTTCCACCCAAAAACCTGCCGCACCGCGCGAGTAGTCACCTGTCACGCCATTAACTCCTTGCCCCATGAGCTCGGTTACCCAAATACCGCGCCCCATCTGTTTCAACAGGTCATTCTGAGCCGTTAGCGGCGCTAGCAAACGCACATTACGCGCCCCTCCTGCATTGCCCGTCGACTGCATTCCCAAGCGTCGCGCACTGTAAGAAGACAGCATGTAGCTCGCTACCTTACCCTGCTCAATAAAGCGGTTGTTGCGGGTTTGAACGCCCTCGGCATCAAACGGCGAGCTAGCAGTCGCGCCAACTTCCATAGGCCGCTCTTCCAACCCAAACCAGCGAGGGAATAGCGGGCTGCCTAAACGATCACATAGAAAAGAGGCTTCACGGTAAAGCGCGCCGCCTGCCAACGCCCCCATCAAGTGACCAATCAAGCCACTAGACAGCGATGGGTCAAACAGCACAGGAAAGGTACCCGTCGGCGGCCTACGGGCACCTAGACGACGTAGCGTACGGGATGCTGCCTCACGGCCTACCTCAGCAGGGTCACGCAGCATGGCGGGGTTACGCGACGATGTGTAGTCGAAATCGCGCTGCATTCCCTTCTCATCCTGGGCAATCAGCATGCAAGAAAGCGAATGACTGCTGCCTTTCTGAGTGCCCAAGAAACCATGGCTGTTGGCGTAAACGCGTACACCTTCTCCGCTGGAAAGCGATGCGCCTTCCGACTGATGAATACCTGCCACCTCACGCCCAGCCTGTTCACAGGCAAGCGCTAGATCAATTGCCTTATCGGTATCCAGTGGCCACGGGTAGTGTACTTTCAAGTCAGGAAGCTCAGTCGCCATCAGCGCCGCATCCGCTAACCCGGCGGCGGGATCTTCTCCTGTATAGCGAGCAATCGCCAACGCTTTCTCTACCGCAGCCTTGATCGAGGCACTGCTAGCATCGGTTGACGAGGCACTGCCTTTACGCTGCCCAACATATAGCGTCACGGCAATACCCTGATCTCGGGAGAGCTCAACCGTTTCTACTTCCCCAAGGCGTACACTAACACCCAGCCCTTGGTCTACGCTTGCACCTACTTCAGCGGCGTCTGCGCCTAACTGTTTAGCCAGCGCAAGCGCCTCTTCGGCGCGCTGTGTTAGCAAAGCCTGCTGGGCCGCCGCATCAAATGCTTGTGCCATATTGGCCTCCTTTTCGCCTGAATCGCATCGGCGAATCAATGTTATGGTCGCAGCCTGATATAATGCTGCAAACGAAACTAATCAGTGAGTTCTAGTATGCCTAAGCAACGCCCCGAGCCCTTCGATAGCGACGAACAGGAAGAGCGCCCCAGCAAGTCGCAACTAAAAAGAGAAATGCATGCTCTTCAAGCACTTGGCGAAACGCTAATTGCCATGAACGCTGCAGAACGCGCTAAGTTTCCTCTCTCTGACGACATGCTACGTGCTATCGAGGAAACCTCGCGCATCCGCTCCCATGAAGGACGCCGTCGCCACATGCAATACGTGGGCAAACTCATCCGTAAAGAGGATCTTGTCGCCATACAGGGCGTGTTCGACGCCATCGAGCAAGAAAAAGAGCAACGAGATCACGCCTTTCACCGACTAGAAAAGTGGCGTGATCGGCTAGTCGATGAAGGCGACAGTGCCGTTGACTTATTTATGGCGGAGCACCCTGACGGTGATCGCCAAGCGCTACGCCAGCTGGTTCGTAATGCACGCAAAGAGCGTGAGCAAGGCAAGCCGCCAACTAGCTCACGCAAGCTATTCAAACACTTGCGTGACACATTGGCCCTGTAACACCTTCACGATGACTGGGTGCCACCCACGGTCAGCTCATCCAGCTTCAGGGTGGGCTGGCCAACGCCGACCGGCACGCCCTGCCCCTCTTTGCCGCAAACACCAATCCCGGTGTCCATCGCCATATCGTGGCCAATCATTGAAACGCGCTTCATCGCTTCCGGCCCGTTGCCAATTAACGTGGCTCCTTTAACCGGTGCGGTAATTTTGCCATCTTCAATCAGGTAAGCCTCACTAGCGGAAAATACGAACTTACCTGAAGTAATATCAACCTGGCCACCGCCAAAGCTAACCGCATAAATGCCGCGTTTGACACTCTTGATAATATCGGCTGGCTCATCTTGGCCTGCCAACATCACGGTGTTGGTCATGCGCGGCATCGGCAAATGCGCAAAAGACTCACGCCGTGCGTTACCGGTAGGAGCCATGTTCATCAAGCGTGCGTTCAGCTTGTCCTGCATGTACCCAGTGAGAATGCCATCCTCAATCAACGGCGTGTACTGCCCAGGCGTTCCTTCATCGTCCACACTTAGCGAGCCGCGGCCGTCAGCCACTGTGGCATCGTCCACAACGGTGACGCCTTTGGCGGCAACGCGCTGACCCATGCACCCAGCAAATGCAGAACTGCCTTTTCTATTAAAATCACCCTCTAGCCCATGACCAACCGCCTCATGGAGCAGAATACCCGGCCAGCCAGCGCCAAGCACAACGGGCATTTGCCCAGCGGGCGCATCCACCGCTTCTAAATTGACCAAAGCTTGTCGAACGGCCTCTTTCGCATAACGTTCGGAAACGTTCTCATCCCGCAGCCTAGCCATCGAGTAACGACCGCCGCCACCTGCACTGCCGCGCTCTCGACGGCCATTTTTAGCCGCAATCACGCTAACATTAAAGCGCACCAGCGGGCGAATATCTGCTGCCAAAGTGCCGTCGCTTGCTCTCACCAGCACTACTTCATAAGTACCTGACAAAGAAGCGCTTACCTGGCTGACACTGGGGT